>NZ_CFIGVI010000040.1:19491-27894 GCF_984588085.1 Wandonia sp. | reverse complement strand
CTCTTTCGTTCTTTGAATTAATACTATACAAGTTAATGATTGTAAACTTAGGATGTATATGAAAAACAGGCGAAACATTAATAAATTCAAGGCTTTTGGCTCCTTTCAAACTTTGTATTTAACCGAAAGTTTGGTGCTTCGTAATCGCCTACTTTTCATATACTAACCGTTGGCAACAATATGAGTAAACCTCTACAAATTCAATAACTTGATGAAACTTTATTTAATTTACATTCTATTTGGTCTTTTATCATATACACAAGTATACTCGCAAGACTATTATAAAGAAATACATAAAGCAGAAGAATTTATAATAAACAATGAATTAGAAAAAGCTACTTTTCAATATAAAAAAACATTTGAAAAATATAATTACCCCTTTTCTAGAGATTTGCTTGCAGCCACGTGTATTTCACAAAAAATAAAGGACAAAAGTACTTTTTATCAGTTTTTGAAAATTGCTTTGAAGTTTGGTTTAAATAAAACTGAATTACAATACTTCATTAATCATTCACCAAACGACACTATTCTTCTGAATATAAGCGCCAAATATGATGAATTTGAAAAAAGCTATCTTAATAAGATTGACTATGATTTTAATAATAGGTTTTTAAATCTGGATAAAAATGATCAAATTAGAATACATCTTTTCAATAGTAAGCTAAATACTAATTCACCTGAAAAATATAATATTGATAAAGATTTTTTAGTTAATCAATATATTACATTGGTAACCAAATATGGTTTTCCGAGTGATAAAAATTGTGGTAGCAGTGTTAGTAAATCAACCTTGTTTACAAACGAGGGTTTACCTAATTACATAAACGAAAAGGATTATATAATTGAGCATATTATAACTCCAGATATAAGAGTGCATAATGATGATTCTGTATATTTTACGTTGAGTTTTAAAAAGAATAGATTCATCAACAGTTTGACTCATAGACCAGGAAATAGTCTATTATGGCATCTTAACATAAAGAGATACCCTTCATTAGACTCTTTACTTATTGAAGGAATAGAACAATTAAAAATTTATCCTAGTTTATACGCAGCTTGTTTAGAGAGGTATGATATTGATTATTTAATTGGAATGGGAGGTGCTAATTCTATTTGGAGAAAAGAGTTAAAATTTAATATTAACAACGTAAATAAGCTAGACTCCAAAACTAAAACAGCAATTAACAAACGGAGAACTGCAATTGGAATTAGAAGTATAGAAAATGAATTGGCTTTACATAAGGCAATCATAAAACTGGAAGGATTAAAAGAGAAAGATTTTACAAAAATAAAAAGAAGAAATCCAAACCTATTGTATTATTCCCTCTTTAATAGTGCAATGCCTTAATAATACTGTTGCCAACACCGTGTATAATTAATTGATTGGTTCTAGCCTACTTGCGAAAATTCCTGCGGAATTTTCTCGCGTTCGTTTTTGTTTACTAAATTAGTTACTGAAACACGCAACTAACCATACACAATACCCCAAAAATGCCGAGAATCGAACTTAAAACTGAAATAAAAGCTGATAGAAATATCGTCTTTGACTTGTCTCGAAGTATCGATTTACACAAAATATCGACCGAACAAACTAATGAAGAAGCAGTTGCAGGAAAAACAAGCGGATTAATTGGAATAAACGAAAGCGTAACTTGGCGAGCAAAACACTTTGGAATTTATCAAAAACTAACTTCCAAAATAACGGAATTTGATAGACCGAATTACTTTGCAGACGAAATGGTTAAAGGAGCTTTTTCGAAATTTAAACACGAACATCACTTTGCGGAATCGAATGGCGGAACTTTGATGACTGACTTTTTTGATTACAAATCGCCTTTTGGAATTTTAGGAAAGTTAGCGGACAAGCTCTTTCTGAAAAAGAATATGAGTAAATTACTAATTGAAAGAAACAGAATTGTAAAAGAGTTTGCGGAATCTGACAAATGGAAAGATATTATAAATGAATAAAGTACTGTGTACAACACGTATATAAAAAATAGCGATTTAATCGCTTAATCGAAAGTAAATGAATAAATTAGAGGTCATTGTTAAACTGAAAAATTAGTGCACAAAATCCGCTACTTTTCATATACAAAAACGTTGTGCGTCATTTGCTAAAAGCATAATAATAAATGAATAATTTGCTAAAATATATTCGTTCCTTAACAACCTTTTCTGATGAAAATTGGGAAAAGTTACAGCCTGCATTGGTTAAGAAAAAGTTTGAAAAACATGAACTTCTCTTGAAAGAAGGTCATGTTTGTAACTCGCTTTTTTATATCGACACCGGATATTGCAAAAGTTACTATGAAATTGATGGTAATGTAAAAAACACTGAATTGTTCTTTGAAAATGAAATAGCAACAAATGTTACTAGTTTTGGTAGTGGGTTAAAGTCAAAATATAACATCATAGCTTGTGAACCGATAATCAGTATTGTATTTAGCAAGGATAAATTATTTGAAATTTCGAGACAGAGTACTGAAATCGAAAACTTAGGGCGAATTTGTTTACGCCAATTTGCAACAAAACAGGAAGAGTTTTCTGCAATTTTCAAGCTTTACACGGCAAAAGAAAGATTTGAATATATTGAAACCTATTACCCGCATATTTTACAAAGAGTTTCACTTTCTCAATTATCTTCATTTCTTGGCGTAACAAGAGAGACACTAAGTAGAATACGTAAAAGAAGAATTTCGTGATTTTGTGACAAATGTCTCAGCTTAATAAAACAAATATGCACCACTTTTGCCTAAACTAAAATTTGAATTATGTTACAAAAAATTGGTACAGAAAATAATGTTCTAACTTGGTTTGAAATACCTGTCTTAGATACTACCAGAGCAAAAAAATTTTATGAAACGATATTCGATATAGAAATGACTACTAAGGTTTTTGCTGAGACAAATGAAGAATTAACCTTTTTTCCTTACGACCCAAATGTTAAACAGGCACTATCGGGAAGAGTTACAGGTGTTTTATCCAAGTCAGAAGACAGAACACCAACTGAAAAAGGAATATTTGTATATCTAAATGCTAGTCCGAATATTCAAACTGTAATTGATAAAGTTGAAAAAGCAGGAGGAAAAGTTCTCGTTCCAAAAACTGAGGCACCTTTTGGTTTATTTTCAATCATTTTAGATTCGGAAGGAAATCGCATTGGATTACATTCGGGAAAATAAAAAACGAACGCACAACAAAGTATAAAAGCAATAGCGGTTCGAGTTGACACTCAAACCGCTATTGTATTAAATTAAGTATATTGTCAGGAAGAAAAGTGTAGTGCTTTTAATCTGCTACGACATCTTATACAGACCGTTAGGCGCAAGTTAAAATACGTAATCATCACACTGACAGACTATAAAAAGGAAATAAAGAATGAGTAACGAAAAACAAACCATTCACGATTTTGACATAAATATTATTTATGAATATTTTTCAAATACGGAAAGACAAGGACCGGGAAATACCGAAGAGACACTTAAAGCACTAAGTTTCATAACGGGGCTTACTGAAAAGTCTAAAATTGCCGATATTGGTTGTGGAACTGGTAGTCAAGCAATGACGCTAGGACAAAATACACCGTGCGAAATTATTGGAATTGATGTGTGGCAAGATTTTATTCACAAGTTTAATCAAAATGCTATAAATCAGAATCTTCAAGACAGAGTAAAAGGCATTGTTGGAAATATGGAAAATCTTCCGTTTCAAGAAGAAGAATTAGATTTGATTTGGTCGGAAGGCTCTATTTATAATATTGGATTTGAGCGTGGATTAAATGAATGGCGAAAATTTCTGAAAATAGGCGGATATATTGCCGTTACTGAAAACACTTGGTTTCGTGACGAGCGACCTGATGAAATTCAAGAATTTTGGGAAAAGGCATATCCGGAAATAGATACGATCCCGAATAAAATTGCGCAAATGCAAAATGCGGGTTATTTACCGATTGCTACGTATATGTTACCAGAAGCTATTTGGACGGAGTACTATACAAAGCAGGCTTTGAATTTAAACTCTTTTTTAGAAAATCATAAAGGTAATAAAACAGCAGAAGAATTTGCTTCTTCCCAGCGATATGAAGCTGATTTGTACAACAAATACAAAAAGTACTATGGCTATATGTTTTATATTGGAAAAAGAATAAAATAAAAACCTGCACACAACAAAGTACATATTGCAGGGCGGGGCTCGGAGGTACGCCAACTGCGGATTCTCGTTTCGCAGTTCCGTGTCCATCGGACAGGAACGCTCTTCGAAATCCTCCCCGACAACATGTGCCAACCATTGTAAGGCATTTGAAAATCGAAACTGAATGGGAGTTTGGAGCACTGAAATAAAAGGAAATGATACCACATTAGATATTTACTCGAACTTTTTCGATAAGTATAATAATGGTGGAAATCAAGTTTGGGTTTCAAACGAAATAAAAACTGAATTTGCGGACTATTTTGCGGACTCAGACGACAGAAATAATTCGCTATTCGGACTTGCTTTAGCTCAATGGGAAACTAAATCTCTTGAACCGGAAATTTTAGAGCAGGTAAAAGAAATAATTGATAGCGGAACTGACTTAGAATTGTGGAAAGAACTTGGCGCAGATGAAAAGACAATTCAGGAAAGAAAAACTGAATAAAAAACGCCTTACAACAATGGCTAAAAGTAATTGCTTGTTCTCGCCTACTTCTGAATACCCTTTGGATACGGTTTAACTGTTAACCTTTGAAGTAACTACCATGTTTGACAAGAAAAAATTAAAACTTGATATACTATCCAGACAGAAATCACTAGTAGATGTAATAGATAGACTAAAAGAAATTGACCTGGAAACAAATCTTGATGATGGAACCGCCTTAAATTATGCAGTCAATTATCAAAAAATGGACATCGTTACCTATTTACTGGAGCATGGAGCAAATCCAAACAACGCACAACATAGTGGTTTAACACCCCTCATGTCTGCGATAGAGGCAGAGAACATACCACTTATGAAACTCTTATTAGCGCATAATGCCGATGTAACCTTGAGACATAAAAAAGGTGCAGATGCGCTCTTTAAAGCGATCCATCAAAACAATGTTGAAATGGTTGAGGTTCTGTTGCAAAATGGTGCCGACCCCTACCTGAAATTTAAAAATTACACCAATTATCAAGCAGCTATTGAAATGAGTTGCGACAAGGAAATACTTAAGCTATTTGTTAAGTATTGCGGTGAATATAAGAGTTAATAAATAAGAAAAAACCGCGATTAAGTAATTCAGAAGTTAGAATCACTAAAGATCAAGATGGGGAAGGCGTTGTAACTTTTATTTTCAACCCATATTTTGCTATTTCAACTTAACATCTTACCCGGTCAATGTAACATCTTACCAAATAAATGGTGAAGGTTACATTTTTGACATAAAAAGGGATAGGAAAATGCTCAATTTATATGTTATTTGTTAAGGCGAATATAAGATTTCGCAACCTTGAAAAAACAGGTGGGAGTTATATGGATTTTAATGATAAAACGTGCACAGAAAACACACCTAAAATAAGAAGTGTTGTACGTTTTACTTCAAGTGTGAAACCGATTGTTTTAACTGAAATATTATGAAACAATATTTAGAAAAATTAAAAGTTGACAATAAAAAAGAGATTTACGAATTAATTATTGATGAACTATGGGATAAATGTGAGGACGGCCGATACATTGACCGATTAAACGAAGTGGAAAAACCGCTGATTATTTCTCAAATAATTCAAGACAGTATTAACGGAGGAGGAATCAATTCCTTTTTCTATAATAACGCAAATAGTTTAACATCTGAAGGGTTGGCTGCTTTTCAAAAAATAGGACTCACCAAAGTTTATACTATTTTTCAGCAAGCAGTTGAACTATACCCGGCTAAAGCTATTCCTGATGATCTGGAAGAATGCAGAGAAATTCTGGAAAATTTACCTGACGATAACGAGGTGGATGATAAATGGGATGCTCTTTCTAATGAGTTTTACGACTTAAATGAGTATATACTCAACCAGAACCTGATCTATGTTACAGAAAATACTGAACAATTTTGAATAAAGAAGAATACTACGCTGTTGCCACAGACGTTGAAGGAAAAGAGGTTTCCCTAAAAGTGGATAAAGATGGCATCTTAAAAGTTTCGGGTAATCAAAAATTACGTGACCTTAAGACAAATGCGTTAAAAGTTTTTTGTAGAAACAATCAACTAAAATTACTTGAAGCTCCTGATGCCATCTATGTGGGGTGCAATAAAAATCAACTGATTTCATTGCGGGTTGACAATGCTGAGGAGGTGAATTGCTCCGAAAACAAATTAACAGAGCTGTATGCACCCAAAGCTAAAAATGTAAGATGTTCTTTTAATAAATTGACTCACCTTGTTCTAGAAAATGCCATACATATTGATTGTGCTTGTAATTCTGAGCTGGAAAAGTTAATTGCTCCTAAAGCACGAAAGGTGTATAACTACGACACAAAAATAGAGTTTGAAGACATTAAAGAAATCGACTTTTCGTTAAAAAACACTTTTAATCGAGCAACTATTGATAATTATGACATCAGTGAACTAACCATTGATGTAGCACTTGATTTTTTAGAGGAAGTTCGAATAGAGAACCTAACCTTTTTCATCACATTACAGCACGAAGATCATTATATCTATGAAGATGAATCAGATATTGAGGTTTTCCAGACTTACTTAATGTCACCCGGCAATAACAGGTATAATCAGCAAAAAACCATTGATGATCAAATCGATTTACCGTTAGAAAAGGTGAATAAATATCAGGTAACACTAACGGTTCCTATTCATACTAAAAAAGCAGAGAACTTATTAGATGTTATAAAACATGCCCTGCACAATTTTCCAAGCTTAGAACTGGAAAAGTTTTTCGAATTTTTTATCAAAATACATTTGAATTATGAATTAAAAGGTGAAAAAGAATATTACAAAATCTATAAAATAGAAAACCCTTTTTTTACCGGACTATTTTAGCGCAATACAACCTTATTAAACTGCAAAATAGTAGATAAAAAGCGGATGGACAGGATCGTATTCGTCATTAATGGCGTTGGTAAATAATAGAATAGAGATAAAATAAATTTCAAAAGATGGAAAGAGATAGTAATAAAGAACTAATTATCGCTTCTGAAAATGGAGATGAAGAAAAAGTGTTAGAGTGTATTTCATTGGGCGCAGATGTGAACCACAAAGGCCCTAACTCTCTAGCGCTGCATTGTGCGGCATTTAATGGATTTGAAAATATTGTAAAAATACTGCTTGAAAATGGCGCTGATCCCAATATTGCGGATAATCAATCCTTTTACCCCATACAATTAGCCGTATCTAAAAAAGAATTGGATATCTGTTCTCTCCTTTTAGCAAATAATGCCGACATAAAAGTACTGACTGATAAAGGCGGAACTTTGCTTCACCTGGCAGCGGCCATTGGTTTTGTGGACATCTTTGATTTGAAAGGAATTGAAGCAATCGATATAGAGCATAAAGATGCTTTTGGTAATACAGCACTCAACACCGCTGCTGCTTTAGGTCAAACAAGCTTTGCTCACAAGTTAGTGGATAAAAATGCGAATTTAAACACAAAAAATGATCAGGGGTTGACACCACTATTAAATGCTTTAATTTACCTGGAAGACAGCATGATAAAGAGCTGGAATTCTGAGGGAGAGAATGATGGGGTAAGGGTGAAATATGAAATTATCAATGGCTGTTTCCGATATACAAAACCCTATACCGGTGATGATACATTAGGTGATGTTTTACCCGCTTGGGAGCAGGAAGAAATTTGTGAAGAATTGTCCTGGGCTCCTAAAGAGCATTTAAATTACTGGAAAACAATTGACTTTATTATTGATTTAATAGACTATGGGGCAAATTTTGAGGACGAAGAGGATAAAGGACATAGTGCAATACTGCACGCTTGTTCTATCGGAGAGCCCGCTTTGATGCAAAACCTGATTGCAGCAGGAGCCACATTTGATGTCAAAGATAATGCAGGAATTACACCACTTCATTATTTAGCCAGAAGCAAAAGAGTGGATGGATTAGAAGAATACTATAAACTAAATGACAATAAATTTTCCAACTTTAAAGACGAAAAAGGATGGACACCTCTTCATTTTCTGGCGGATTTAGGGGGACACCGAAGAATGGCCGAAATTTTACTCGAGAACGGTGCTGATGTGAATGCAGAGAGTACAAAAGAATTTGTTGTATTTCCCGTAGGAACAAAACCTGCTGAGGTGGCAAAACATTGGGATGATGAGGAATTAATGAAACTATTGTCGTAAATAAAAAACGATTGTATAACAGTAGGGTAAGTAAATCATCGTTTGTTTAGTTAGCAAACTGGCATTACAACATTACTTTCAATACT
>NZ_CFIGVI010000040.1:1389-19391 GCF_984588085.1 Wandonia sp. | reverse complement strand
ACCAATAACTATAATTCAAAATTTATGAGCACACTATGGCAAATGATAGTCATGAAGAAAAAGGATGACTATATTGATTTACTAGTAAAATTTGATCACCCGGATGCAGGTCCGTTTCCGCAGGATAAAAATTTTGCCTTGCAACTGTTGATTAGCGAAGCCTATGATTATGAAAAAAACTTTCAACGAATCCCCAATGGTTCTTTAGGAAGGGCTATTCCTCATGAAAAATATCTGCCTGATGATTTAGAAGAACTGGTCGATACGTATATAAAAGATGTACTCATTTATAAAGCTGAAAATTTACCCTGGGATGAAACAGAAGCACATGAAAAAATGGATACGTTGTGCATAGAAGATGGTTTGGATGAAGATCATGAAGATTGGGACTATACCTGGCAAGAGCATTGGAGAGCTTTTTGGCAAGATTACAATAGAATTCCCTGGGCAATTTACAGAATCACTATGACAGACCCTAAATGGGCAGATCATTTAAAAAAATACCAGGAATTTGATTCTGCCGGATTTAGTACAGGCAGCGATTACGTCAATGAAAATGTAAAAATTGAGGTGCCTGACCCAAGTGATATTTCTGATTATTTATCCACTGAAAGAAAAAGATGGGAAGATACACTGGATGAAATCGTAGAAAAAACTGAAGATCCCGTAACAAAAAAGTCTTTGAGAAATCTTTGGAAAATAATTGTTGGATCCAAAAAATAATGATAACCATTTAAAAAATTTAAATTATGAGTTTTTTTAAACGCTTTAAAAGCAACTTTTTAGATCTCGTAGAAAAAGAATTTCCTGAAGATTATGTCGATGACGGACAAGAATATCATATCATCCCTGAGCCGTATGATTTTACGTATTCTTCGGTAAAAGGAGATTTTCGCTTGGCTCGTTTGTCAAATGGATTTTGTGCAAGCTGGAAAGAATTCATGATCAGCAGGGATTGGGATGGAAATGTGCTGTATACCATTGAGGGATATGGAAGATCCGTTGCCGTGAGCCCGGACAAAACAAAAATTGTGGCTTCAAATGATCATAAAGACATTGCCATATTTGATGCTAAAACCGGTGAACGCATTACCGAAGCCGTAACCACTGCATATATTTCTGACCTGATATGGACCAGAAATGATTTTATTATGGGCACCGATTCGGATGAAATCTTTGTCATGAACACAGAGCTGGATCGTGTAAAAACAATAAAGCAATTGGATGGAAATGATTTTGACTATATCTCAGGAATTTGTTTGCACCGTGAAAATGAAAATTATATTGCCGTACTAGAAGCCAATGGAAAAAGAGTAAGCATCCTTAATTTTCAAACCGAAGAAGTTGTCAAAACAAAAGAACTTCGCAGCTCGGGAGAACTTTTTTATTCCGAAGAGAATCAAAAATATTGGATTCCTTTTGAGCACAAAAACTTTATTCTCACACTGGATGAAGATTTGGAGGAAATCAAAAGACTGTATTATGAGGGAAAAAGTGGCGTAAAACATAGCGGGCAAGACGATGATGACTATTCGTGTACCGCATGGACAACCTTACCGGTGTTGAGTCCAAATGGTCGACGTTTTTTAGTAAATGACCGTTCAGGATTATTACACCTAATTAGTGCACACATGGACGAAGAGTGCTACCGTATTTTTAACCGCAATTTAGTGGACTATGCGTACGCAATGATTTGGCAAGATGATGATCATTTTGTAGCCCTTTTAGACAATTACAGAGTGGTAAAGGTAAACATCAGAGGGTTAGAACCGATATTTACCAAAAGAGATCGTCCATAAATTAAAGGAGAACAGCGCATTCACTTATTTATCCTAAAGTGAAATGGCGGTCTAAATAAGAGAATAACATCATTAAAACAGGTATGGAAAAATTTAAAAATTCATATAAAATCGCCGAAAATTCAATTCCGGTGACGGCAGAAACAATATCAGCCTATAAAGATAAAGTTCCTGAAATATTACTTGACTTATGGAAATCTGACGGTTTTGGCAAGTACAATAAGGGAATAATCGAAATGATTAATCCTAAAGAGTATGAACCTGTTCTCTGGACGTGGTTAGGTAGAGAAGTTGAAAACTATGTTCCTTTTGCCATAACGGGGTTCGGCGAGTTGTTTTACTACAGGAAACTGACAGAAACTGACGAAGATGTTTGTATTATAGACATTCAATTTCGCAATATTGAAACACTAAACTGGAGTTTACAATCATTTTTTGAAGATTCTTTACCGGAAGAGGAGTTTAGGGATTATTGGCTAAGAGAGGAACTATTTAAAAATGCAATAACTGAACTAGGCGAATTAGCCCCTAACGAAATATTTACCTTTACCCCGGTTTTATCAATGGGAGGAGCAGAAGAAGTTCAACAGCTAAAGAAAGGAAATGCACAAGTTTATCAAGAGCTTGTGTTTCAAATGACCATGTAAAACGGTTAATTCTGATTTGAATACTCGCTAGATCCTTAACGAAACCTTACCCTGATAATTGGATTATCATCTGTCTACACTAATCAAGAAGTAAGATATAAAAAAACACCCTTGCATTTTATGCAAGGGTGTTAAATTACTTATTCAATTCTGCTTATAGCTCTATAGAATAGTCTTTACCTTCCATATTTTCACCTACAAGTCCAAGAATTTTTGTTCCAGCCGGAACCTTATAGTATAAAGTAGTTTTATACGTTCCATTTGGCTCTATAGTTGATGGGAATTCACCCATATCGTACTGACTCCCAAACATTCCATATTCAGTCACCAGATAAGGCTCATCAACAAAAGCATTATCAGAAGAAGAACCGTTTTGTACTTCAATTTCAAGTTTAATAAACGCATCTGCAGGATCATCGTAATATGTTTCTTTATACTTCGCCACAGCTTCGTCTGAAACATTTACAGTTAAGTTACCGAAAACATATGTTTTCTCAAGCTCAAAGATTATGTCTTCTACAACTTTCGTTTGATTGATAGCGATAGTGCTTTCTTCCAAAGCTCCATTTTTCTTCAACGGAAGTAGTGATGCAACATCTACTTTACTTAAATCCGCAGTAGCTAGCTCTTTATTAATTCCAATGTATAAATCATCTAAATTCGATTCCATAGGAATACTATAAACAACATATCCGGACGCTAATCTTTCCATCAATCCACCGAATGTTACACCATTACTTAGAGAGACAATTGGTGAATATGTTTTTTTACTTTTCGCATCAAACAATTCAAGATTTGCCTCTGTTATCCCTAAATCAACATCAGAAGCAGTCGTTTCTCCTTTAATCTCAACTTTAATAAGTTTATCCGTACTTGCTGATGGTTCGTAAGCCGGATTTTCTCCACCACCATCCCAGTCATTGATAACCTTTTCAAGTGCCAGAATAGTAAATGCAGGATTTCCATCCTCATCGTTCATATTAAAAAACCCTTTTACATTGGTTTCATACGCCTCTTCTTTATTCTCAAAACTTCTGGAGCATGATGCTGCCATAAAAAGCCCAACGCAAGCAGAATAGCAAATTAGTTTGTTCATCTTTTTTTACTTAATTTATAAATATATAATGTGCTGCAAATCTAATGAATAAACTAATTTTCCAAATATTCTTAGTAAAATAAATTGTATGGATTAAATCGAAAAATTAGTTTTTCCACAAAGCATAAATCAATTCCATTTTGAATTGTTTTAATCTTTATTTAGAACTATGGGATAACTACCAAACGTAACACCTACTCCCAAAAAACGGATCAATAACTATTTGCGGAAAAAATAGTAAATTCGCTCGCAATGTTCAACGTGTGTTTGTCATGAGGTACTATGAACAATTTGTTTATTGAGCTTACCGATAACGAAAAATTGATGCATAATATTTTTCTCTCCAAAGAAAACAGGAGTGCATCTGATTGCTCTATTGGAGCGGTGGGATGCCGTGGTAAAAACGCGGACAAAACACAGTATAATAAAGTAACTAAAACTGACAAGGATCTGTCCGCAGAACTGGTTGGTTAAAAATAAGAAGGCTATGAAAAGAATACTTCCCATTTCTGTAATTGCTGTCGGGTTATTATCCGCATGCGGAGCAGAAGAAAATGATCACAAAACAACATCCGAGGAAAAAATGAATCCGTTTTTTGTAGAAAAGTATGACACCCCGTTTGAAGTTCCTCCTTTTGATTTAATTAGCGAGGCACACTATCTTCCGGCATTCCGGGAGGGAATCAAACGACAGAAAGATGAAATCCAGGCAATCATCAACAACGAGGAAGCTCCCACTTTCGAAAACACGTTGCTTGCCCTTGAAAATTCAGGAGAATTATTATCTCGCGTAAGCAGTGTATTTTATAATATCTCGTCCGCGAATACCAACGACGAAGTTCAGGCTATTGCCGAAGAAATTTCTCCGGAACTATCAGCGCACCGGGATGATATTGCGCTAAACGAAAAGCTTTTTGCCCGTATTCAAACCCTGTGGGAAAACAAAACTTCGTTGAACCTGAACAGCCAGCAGACTAAGGTTCTTGATAATCAGTACAAGTCTTTCGTAAGAGGGGGGGCTAATCTTCCCGAAGATAAAAAGGGGCGTTTGCGTGAGATCAACGAGAAAATTTCACTTCTGACACTTAAGTTTGGTCAAAACCAACTGGCTGAAACCAATGATTTTCAACTTGTCATTGATCAGAAAGGCGACTTGTCAGGACTTCCCGATGACCTGATTGAAACAGCTGCCCGAGAAGCAGGAGCAGCAGGTATGGAAGGTAAATGGTTGTTCACATTACACAATCCAAGTGTAATGCCTTTCCTGCAATATGCAGACAACCGCAACCTGCGTAAACAAATTTGGGAAGCCTACCAGATGCGGGGAAATAACAACAATGAAAATGACAACAAAGAAGTCCTTCGTGAATTAGTAGAATTACGCGCCGAAAAGGCACAGTTGCTGGGATACAAAAACCATGCTGCGTATAAACTGGAAGAGTCAATGGCCGGTACTCCTGATGAAGTGTATGCTTTATTAAACCGACTTTGGGAACCCGCTTTGGAGAAAGCAAAAAAGGAATCAAAAGATCTACAGGCAAAAATCAGTGAAGGAGGGGAAAACTTCAATCTGGAACCCTATGACTGGCGTTACTATACCGAGAAAATACGCAAAGAACGCTACGAAATTAATGAAGAGGAAGTTCGTGAGTATTTCAGTCTTGATAATGTTCGTGACGGGATTTTTGACCTCTGTGACCGTCTTTACGGGCTTCAGTTTGTAAAACTTGACAATGTACCTGTTTATCACAGTGAGGTAGTTGCTTATGAAGTAAAGGAAAAGAATGGTCAGCATGTCGGCGTACTCTATATGGATTTTCACCCCAGAACTTCCAAGCGTGGTGGAGCCTGGATGACTTCTTACCGTTCACAAAGTGTTGAAAACGGACAACGAAAAGCACCTGTCATTTCTATTGTTTGCAATTTCACAAAACCAACAGCAAGCAAGCCTTCGTTGTTGACCTTTGACGAAGTAGAAACATTCTTCCATGAGTTCGGACATGCCTTACACGGATTGTTATCAGATGTTCAGTATAAAAGTCTTGCAGGAACCAATGTGTATACGGATTTTGTTGAACTTCCCTCTCAGGTAATGGAAAACTGGGCCGGAGATCCTGAATTTATGAAAGAATATGCCAAGCATTACAAAACCGGAGAGGTTATTCCGGATGCTCTAATAGAAAAACTTCAGCGAAGCGGCACATTCGATCAGGGGTTTGCCACTACTGAATACCTGGCAGCTTCGTTACTGGATATGCACTATCACACTACCATCGGAAAACTTGAAGGTGATATTAATACAATCGAGAAAGAAGCGATGAATAAAATAGGACTAATCGGAGAAATTATTCCCCGCTACAGAAGTACCTACTTCAGCCATATTTTTGCCGGAGGCTATTCTGCCGGATACTACAGTTATATCTGGTCGGGAGTTCTGGATACAGATGCCTATCAGGCCTTCAAAGAAACCAGCTTATTTGATCAGGCAACAGCAAAAGCTTTCCGTGAGAACATTCTTGAAAAAGGAGGGTCAGAAGACCCTATGGAATTATACGTTAAATTCAGAGGAGCAAAACCAAGTATTGAACCTTTATTGAAGAAACGAGGACTGAACTAGTTCGAGAACAAAAACAAAAACGGGTGAATATAAATTCACCCGTTTTTTTATTCTCTTCGGTTCAACTAATCTTTGTATTCATCTCTGATCAGTCGCGCTTTAATCTCTTCCACATGTTTGGATTTCTTTGCCTGACGAAGCTTAATGGCCGAATCCGTAAAGTACTTGTGTTGCGTAAGGAAAGAAATTTGAATCTCATCCCATTGACGATCGCTGTCAATTTTACCGTGCTCACGCAGTTCCCTTCTTAGTTTATCGGCAATTTCATGAAAATCATCCCTACCTAAATAATCCAGATCCGCATCACAAATAATCTCTTCCAGCTTATTTTTGGGTTTATGTGGAATTTGGGTTGCATATATCAAGTCCTTTACGATCTGTATCTGAGACTCACTGTACCCGTGTTTGGGAAGATGTTCCTCTGCCAAACGTACTCCAATCGGCTCATTCTTCTCATACTGCTCAATGAATCCCGCATCGTGGTAAGAAGCTGCCGATTTAAGCAGGAAAAGACCTTCGTCTGTAATTCCTTCCATCAACGCGAGTCGCTCCACAGCAGCCGTTACATCTTTTGTGTGCCAGATGCTGTGATAATACAATTTTGGAGAAAGTCTTTCTTCTAACAAATTATGGATCGTACGCTCTGCCTTCATATAGTTTATGGAGCTGTACAAATGGAGGTCTACTATCTTCCAGAATCGTTCATTCGGAACTATTCCATGCTCGTCCGCACTTAATTCGGGTTTGATACGATCTACAAAATACATATTTACGAGACCACTGTTTTTGGTCATCACCTCACCACGTAGCGTACATTCAAAATACGGTTGGATCGCCTCATAAGTGGATTCTGAAATATTTACCTTTCCCGGCTTTCCATTCGTCTCCATACGCTGTGCCAGATTCACAGTCGCACCCCAGATATCGTAAGCATACCGTTTTTTACCAATCACTCCCGCTACCACTTCTCCGGTATTAATCCCGATCCTGAGTTGCCAGGGATTTATTCCCTGTCCCTTTTCTCTCAGCGCCTGTTGCTTCATGTACTGCTGAATTTCTAGGCCAGCAAGAACCGTTTGAATAGGGTTCTCTTTTGTTCGGATAGGCATTCCTCCTGCACAAAGGTAGGCGTCCCCTACTGTTTTAATCTTTTCTACATTCCATTTCTCTATAATTTCATCAAACTTTGAAAAGAAAAGATCCAACCGTTTCAACAAATCAATCGGGGGCATCTGATTGGCAATCTTCGTGAACCCAACAAAATCAGTGAACATGACTGAAACTCTGTTGTAGGCTCTGGCACTGGTACTTCCAACTTCACTCAGTTCTTTTACCGTATCTTCAGGTAAAATATTATGTAATAGTTTCTCTACTTTATCTTTTTCTTTCTCTAATAATCGCTTCTTTTCTTCAACTTCTCGCTTCTGCTGTTCGATCTTTTTCTTTTGTTCTTCAATTTTCTTATTCTGATACCGGATTTCACTTGTTCTCTCAACAATTTTCATTTCAAGCCGTACCATACGTCTTCGTTGCTTCTCTAATCTGACTCTATAAAAAATGAACAATGCCAGTGCAATAAAAATAAGCACAACTATTCTGAACCACCATGTCATCCAAAACGGAGGCTCTATATGAATAATAAGCGTTGTAGGGCGGTTACTCCACTCTCCATATACGGATTTGGCAAAAATCTTAAGCTCATAGACCCCCGGAGAAAGTGAATTAAGCATAATACTGTTCTCACTTCCGAGATAGGTGTAATCTTCGTCATTCCCTTCCAGAAAATACCTGTACTCAACAAGCGAAGCATTTGCCAAATCATTCGAGGCAAACTGAATTTGTATATTTCGTTGACGATGGCTGAGTCTAATCTCCTTTGTAAACGCTATAGAAGTAGAGAGAATACCATTCTCCTGTCCGGGCAAAACCTTATTATTTCCAATCTGAAGATCAGTAAGAAAAACAGTTAAGTTCTGTCGACCCTCCTGAAGGTCCGAAGGCAAAAAGTGATTATATCCATAAATTCCTCCAAAGTACAATTCTCCTTTGCGCGTCTTAAAAAATGCCCCGATGTTAAACTCGTTACTCATCAGACCATCTATCTCCGAATAGTTAATAAAATTTTCCTTTTTCTTATTAAACTTGGAAAGTCCCCGGTTAGTACTCAACCATAAATTATCGTTTTCATCCTCCAGAATTCCGTATATCACATTATTAGGGAGTCCTTTGTTTACATCAAATTGCTCAATCTGGTTATTTGTAACGTGTACCTTTATCAAACCATCCCCATAAGTTCCTAACCAAAATATATTCGGTTTCGTCTGGTGGATAACATTCACATTACCCTTTACTATTTTAGAAAGATGTGTGTTAAAAGAGGAAGTCTGGATCGTTAGCTCCCCGTTATGAAGAAGAATACACCGATACACCCCACCGTTAGCAGGCGCAATCCAAAATTTATCAAAGACATCTTTAAAAATGTACTTAACCGAACCCAGTCCTTTATGATCCGAAACATACGTATACAACCCGGTTTCAATATTCACCAGACAAATACCTCCACGTGTTGCCAGTAAATACCTTTCCGCATCTACCTGTACAATCTGGTAAATTCTGTCATACTCCAAAGAAACACCCCGTTTATGAGGAAGTTTGACATACCGGTATGCAGAAGCGTCCTCCGGGTCGATTTCTAATTTATACAGTCCGTCCAAACACCCTACAAGCAACTCATTTTCATTAAGAACCAATAACGAAAGAGCCGGCATATCCACTTTACGGATCAATTTTACCTGTGCTTCTCTATAAAAATGGTTAAAACTGTTCCGGTTCCTGTCAAATCGGGAAACTCCATTACTGTTTCCTATAAATATAAAATCCCCGTTTCTGTCCTCTGCAAATGACCATACACTGGGAGTTGGAAGACCTTGTTCGAGATTTCCGGAAGGCCCTACTCCTAAAAAGCCTAAGTAATTCGGATTAAATGTGCCGAATCCCCGTTGCGTTCCGACCCATAGTTGCCCATCTCTATCGATAAACAGGCGGGTGGTCTGATCATTAAGTAATGTGTTCTTCTGAAAAATATCCTGTCTGTACCTGAAAATTCGGGTTTCTTCTTCTCCGAATTTCAACTCAATAAGTCCTGAAGAAACAGTAGCGATCAGAATGGTTCCGTTATCAAGAACTTTAATATCTTCTATTTCTGTACCCGGAAAGTTGGTGCTAAAATCAAAGATGAAAGGGCGCAATGAATCTGAATGACCATCCCAGAGATACAAATCTTTCAGGGACGCTACAAGAAATGTTCCTGATTCGTAAGCCGTGATTGTTTTTATTGGTTCTATAGCCCCCGTACTATCCCGCGCCGTTAACGATCGAATTCTCTCATCTGCATAAACCAGCAACCCCTTGTCAACGGTTGATACAAAAAGTCCATAGGAAAAGTAGTAATTGAGACGGGTCATTGAACCGTCATTGACTGCATTTGAAAGCGGGTAAAATTTTTCAGAAGCAGGAGAAAACCGATATATGCCTCTATTATCAAACAAGACAAACAAGTCTCCTGCTTCGTTCTCTGCAATACTTACAATAGACTTATCTTTGATCTTTCCTTCGGGAACAAATGAGTAAAACTTTTCATTTTTAGGATCATAGGAGACTAATCCTTGCTGGGTACCAAACCACAATATCCCTGTTGATGCTTTTATCCCGCAGTTAAAATAATTACTCTCTATACCATTGGTTCGGTCTGCTGAAAAGATACGAAACTGATAACCATCAAACTTGTTCAGGCCATCTTGTGTACATACCCAAATAAATCCACTTTCATCCTGAAGAATATCTGTAACATAACTTTGCGACAGCCCGCTGTTAATGGAATAATTTTGAAAGCGTATGTTAGACTGTCCCCAACATACGCTTCCCAAAATAAAGAATACTCCCCAGAATAAGAGTTGTTTCATAAAATCTATTTAAACCGCTTACTGCGCAGCTCCTGCGGCAGCATTATCAACCTGGATAGCTGAATTTTCAAGATCCCGGTCGAAAAGGTATAAACCACCTTTGTCATTCCCGATCATACGCAGTTTGTCCAGAATCGTACGTGCCAATGCTTCCTCTTCCAATTGTTCGGAAACATACCACTGCATAAAATTATACGTAGTATAGTCTTTTTCTTTCAGGCAAATATCAACCACATCATTAATACTTTCCGTTACTCCCAATTCGTGTTCAAGCAATAATTCAAAAACATTAAGTACCGAATCAAAACTAACCGGTGGTTGTTCCAAAGCAGGAATAATTGCTTTTCCTCCCCGCTCATTGATAAATTTTACCAGCTTCAACATATGCATACGCTCTTCGTCTGAATGCCGATATAAGAATTTTGCTGTACCGTTGAGTCCGTTTGTTTCTGCCCATGAAGCCATTGCCAGATAAAACTGAGATGATGACGCCTCCTTCTTTAACTGACTATTCAATACTTCTTCGATGTGTTTGTTCATTGTAAACCTGTTTTTTGTTATTAAATCTAATAAAATTTTGCAAATATCCAAGAAATCTGCAAGCATAAAACGGGCTGAATCAGCCTTCATTTTGCTCACTGTCAAAGTTATCAATCTATTAACAATTATTCGAATGGAATAGTTATAAATTAGTATTACCTTCGAATTTTAGAATTAGTCTAAGTTGAAAAGAATAACTTTTCGCCTTTACAGAATTTAGTGCATGGCAAAAAAGAAACATCGGAAAGGACCGAGTAAATCGGGGAAAAACAAACTTAAGAACGTATTGAAAGACGGGATTCTTCATTATTTCGAAAACAATCCTGATCATACAATTGACTATAAACAAATCAGCAATACTCTTTCTATTAATGATAGCGAAACACGCAAACTGGTTCATAAAATTTTAGGAGAACTGGCTGCTCAACACCTCCTTAAAGAAGTAGTCCGCGGGAAATTTCGTTACAATAACTCCGGAAAAGAATTTGAGGGAACAATTGACTTTACTGCGAGGGGAGCAGCCTATCTGGTGGTAGAAGACAGAGAAAACGACATCTTTATACAACCTAAACATACGGGTAAAGCCCTTAACGGAGATCGGGTAAAGGTAAAAATCATTAAGCGGGGAGCCAATCGTGATGAAGGTAAAGTCATTGAAGTCGTTGAACGTGATAAGAAGTTTTACGTTGGTGTATTACAGGTCAATGAACGATTTGCATTTTTGATCCCGGACAATCAGCGCATGAATGTCGATTTCTTTATCTCTAAAGAAAAGCTAAATGGTGCACAAAATGGCCAAAAGGCTCTTGTTCGTATCACAGATTGGCCGGAAGGAGCTGAAAGCCCGTTTGCAGAAGTTGTTGAAGTCCTCGGAATGCCCGGAACAAATGATGCAGAAATGATTTCCATTCTGGTTGATAATGGAATTGATTTCCGGTTTCCTCAGGAAGTTATTGCCCAGGCAGAAGAAACATCAATCGAGCTGGATGAAAAAGAGATTGCAAAACGCCGCGACCTCAGAGATGTATTTACGTTTACTATTGACCCGGCCGATGCAAAAGATTTTGACGACGCATTATCTTACAGAATTCTCGAAAACGGCAACAAAGAGATCGGTGTACACATAGCTGATGTCAGTCATTACGTTACCATGGGTTCGCCTATGGATGCCGAGGCACTGAAACGTTCCAACTCCGTATATCTTGTGGATCGCGTTATACCCATGCTTCCGGAACAACTTTCAAATATTGCCTGCTCGTTGCGCCCCAATGAGGATAAATACAGTTTCTCGGCGATTTTTGAGTTCGATGACAAGGATAAGGTCGTACGACAATGGTTTGGGAAAACTGTTATCCATTCAGACAGAAGGTTCACCTACGAACAGGCTCAGGAAGTAATTGAAGGAAAATCAGAAGAACTCGCAACTATTATCCGCGACCTGGATAGAATAGCAAAAATCTATCGGAAGCAGCGGATGAAGCATGGCGCGATGAATATAGAGTCCGAAGAAATTCGTTTTCGATTAAATGATGTCGGGCAACCGGAAGAAGTCGTTATAAAGGTCTCCAAAGATGCTCATAAACTCATTGAAGAGTTTATGCTGCTCGCCAACAGGCATGTAGCCGAATTTATCGGAAAAGGAGATAAAAACCACCCGGCAACCCCTTGTATTTACCGGACACATGATAAGCCGGACATGGGTAAAATTGAAACATTCAAACTGTTCATTGAGAAGTTTGGCTACGACATTACGTTCTCAAACGAAAATGATATATCACGCAGTATCAATAAATTGTTGAATGATATTCGCTACGAAAATGAGTACTCTATTATTCAGACCATGGCCATTCGTTCAATGGCAAAAGCCAATTACGAAACCACGAACATCGGGCATTACGGATTAGCGTTTGAATATTACACCCACTTTACATCTCCTATTCGCCGATATGCTGATTTAGTAGTACACAGAATTCTGCATGCCATGTTGGAAAAACGACCAAATCCGTACGGACTTCCTGCATTAAATGAAATCGGGAAACAAACTTCAAGAATGGAGCGTAAGGCCGTAGAAGCAGAACGGGACTCTACCAAGTACTTCCAGGTCCAATTTGTAAAAGACCATGTGGGAGAAACGTTTGAAGGTATCGTCAACGGTATTACAGACTTTGGAATGTTTGTTGAAATGAAAGAGAACCGTTGTGAAGGACTTGTCCCAATGGACTCCATCCCCGGTGATCGGTACTACTTCGATGCAGATACCTATCGTATCGTAGGAGCCCGTCACGGAGAAGAGTTTAATATTGGTGATGACGTATTGGTTCGTATTAAAGAAGTTGATACCCGCCGCCGGACGATTGATCTTGAATTAACTGATCCTGTTGGCTAGAGCATTCTGAGCACCGTTTCAACGTCTTCAGGACTATCAATGTTTGGGGTTTCAATCTCTGTTTCCACTACACGGATAGCATATCCATTATACAGCCATCGAAGCTGTTCAAGCGATTCCCACAACTCCAGATCAGCCGGGGCAAGTTGTATCAGTTCTTTTAGCGTTTGTGACCGGTATGCATACAATCCTATGTGTCTCAGGTATGGAAACTTACTCAACCATTCTTCCTGAGGCACTTTCGCTCCAAAAGGAATCGCACTCCGGCTAAAATACAACGCGTTGTCTGCCTTATTCTTCACCAGTTTTATCCTATTCGGATTATTCAGATCTTCATGGGTCAGATTTGGATTTCCCAATGTTGCAATCTGAACAGAGCTGTCATCAAACGCACGAATCAACAACTCTAACTGACGCGCATCTACCAAAGGTTCATCCCCCTGGATATTCACCACCAAATCCGCCTGAGGAAAATGACCCAACACCTCGCCACAGCGATCCGTTCCGCTCTGGTGCGCATCGGCAGTCATCATTACCTTGCCCCCAAAACTGGCCACGTGATCATAAATCCTTTGATCATCCGTTGCTACTACTACATCATTAAAAAGCGTACATTTTTCAGCTCCTTCATACACCCTCCGGATCATTGATTTTCCTTTCAGATCAATCAATGGTTTTCCGGGAAAACGGGATGAGCCATAACGGGCAGGAATAATTCCTAATGTATACATGCGTTCGTTTTTTTCAAACATACAAAATTAGCTTTATTCAACGGATATCCGGTTGCCTGTTCCTTACAACAGAACTCATCACACCTGCTTTTTTGAGTTGATTTATCAGAAACCGTTTCGTATATTTGTTGTCCTAACCTAAACGTAGACAACTTGAAAACAGCAGATTATCGATTTCCGCTTGCCCTTACATTTATTGATGGGATCGGAAGCATTAAAGCTAAAAACCTAATCGCTTATCTCGGTTCAGCACAAGCCGTATTTGAAGAACGCAAAGCTGTGCTCTCCAAGGTACCCGGAATCCGTAACATCCGTTTTTCAAAGAAAAACTTACAAAACGCGCTGGCAAAAGCAGAAGTAACTCTGGAACAAATTACAAAAGAAAACCATCGGATTTTTTATTACCTCGAAGACAACTATCCCCGGAGATTAAAACAGACCGAAGACGGCCCCGTGTTTCTATTCGGAAAAGGTAACTTTGATAGTAATCCCCCAAGAACAATAGCGGTTGTGGGGACCCGAAATGCAACAAGCTATGGAAAACAAATTTGCAGCAACCTCATAACCACATTACAAAACAAACAAATCACAGTCATCAGTGGGCTTGCTCATGGCATTGATGGTATAACCCATCAGCTTTGTGTCAGAGAAAACATCCCAACAATCGGCGTACTCGGGCATGGACTGGACAGAATCTATCCCGCAGCACATAAACGTCTTGCCGAAAAGATGATTGAAAATGGCGGACTATTGACCGAGTATATACCCGGGACTGTCCCTGACAGTGTCAATTTTCCTATGCGCAACCGGATTGTTGCCGGGCTCGCTGATGCTGTAATTATAGTAGAAAGTGACACCAAGGGAGGTTCTCTTATCACGTGTGAGTTGGCTAATGACTATAACAAAGACGTGTTTGCTTTTCCGGGATCTGTTTATTCACAATACTCAAGGGGATGTAACCGTATCATTTCCGAAAACAAAGCACATTTATTAACCTCTCCGGAACAATTTCTGACCTATATGGGCTGGACTCCCGAAAAGAATGAAACCAAAGAACAACTTATTCTTTCTGAAGCGTTAGACCACAATGAGCAAATCATTTTCCAATTACTCCGGGAAAAAGAAAAGTTATCACTTGATGCGATTTCTGTTATCAGTCAGATACCCAGAGCCCAATTAAGCAGCCTTTTGTTAAAAATGGAGATTTCTGGTTTTTTACAGGCTCTTCCCGGAAAAAGATATCAGCTGGGAGAAAAATTACTGGTTCGTTGCTAATTTCCGTGTTTCTTGATGTTTCATCATATATTCACTATTTTCACCTCCCAAAACCAAATAAAAATGAAAAAAATATCCATACTTATTGGTGCCTTTCTTTTTGTAGGCACTTCTTTTTCCCAGATTGTCACCAACAAGGAAAATAGTGACTATAAATTTGAAAAAGTAGCTCATTACGATGCCACTCCCGTATTAAGCCAGGGGTACACAGGTACTTGCTGGAGTTTTTCAGCCCTTTCCTTTTTTGAGTCTGAACTGATTCGAAAAGGAGTAAAAGACGCCCCTACCTTATCCGAAATGTTCATTGTGCGAAATGCGTATCAGGAAAAAGCTGAGAAGTATATCCGAATGGGAGGAACAGTAAACTTTTCTCAGGGTGGAGCTTTTCATGATATTCCTTATGTTATTAAAAGATATGGAATTGTTCCTTCAGAAGCTTATCAGGGATTAAACTATGGTTCTGATAAACACAATCACAGCGAGATGTTCAGTGCTGTAGAAGGCTATGTAAATGGCGTATTGGAATACGTCAAAAACATGAGAAAAGGAACCTCTCTTTCTTCGGTATGGAAAAACGGACTAAAAGGGATTCTGGATGCTTATCTAGGCGCTGTTCCTGAAAAGTTTACTTACAAAGGAAAAGAGTATACACCCGAGAGCTTTGCAAAACACATCGGTTTAAACATGGACGATTATGTAAGTATCACTTCGTTCACTAACCATCCTTTTTATGAGGAGTGTATGTTGGCTATTCCGGATAACTGGGCATGGGGAAAAAGTTATAATGTTCCGTTGGAAGATATGGTGCGCGTAACTGAAGAAGCATTGAAAAATGGCTATACAGTAGCATGGGGAGCAGACGTTTCCGAATCCGGGTTCAACTTCAGAGAAGGGATAGCTATCGTTCCGGAAGATCCGTCAACGATAAAAATAAAAGGTGCCGACAATAAAAACTTCTCGGATGCAGGTGCTGAACGTGAGTCAAATGCTTTCCTTCAACCGGTAAAAGAGCTTGCCATCACTCAGGAATTACGTCAGGAAGGATATGACAACAAAACCACTCAGGATGATCATGGTATGCATATCACCGGGCTTTATAAAGAAGCTAACGGAACGCCATTTTATCTTGTGAAAAACTCATGGGGAACCGGAAATCACCCGGAGGGGTATTTGTATGTTTCTCAAAACTATTTTAAATACAAAACTATTAATGTTTACTTGCATAAGGATGCTCTTCCAAAGGATATCCGCAGCAAATTAAAACTATAAATACGGCTACTGATAAGAAAAGGTGCTGCGGTTTGCAGCACCTTTTTTATTTACATAACCTACTGTTTATTACTATTTTCAACTCATTCCCCCATCCGCTTTGTTTTTGTAAGAATAAGACATTCGACGTATTTACCCGTAGCCATTCACCGCCTAACTTTGTTCAAAAAACAACATGAAAAACCATTTACTTATCCTTGTCCTGTGCGGATCATTATTCACACAGATTACGCACTCTCAGGAACTGGAGTGGTCTTTTGCAACAGCTATCGGAACGGCCAATAATTCGATAGCAACTCTGGCAACAGATAGCCAAAACAATTTTATTATAGGCGGTATCTTGCAGGGTTCCGGAGATTTTGATCCGAATGCCGGAACAACTCAACTTACATCCAGTGGGTTAAAAGATGCTTATATCGCCAAATATGATGAGGACAAAAACCTTCTTTGGGCCTATACTTTTGGAGGTGATGAGGATGAAGATATTATTTCCGATGTTGTTGTGGATGACGCAGATAATATTTACATCGGTGGCTTTTTTACCGGAACAGTTGATTTTGATCCGGGTGCAGGAGAGCAAAGCCTGACAAGCCACCCAATGGGAGTAGGAACAAGTGCTTTTGTTCTAAAGTTAGACGCGAATGGTAACTTCTTATGGGTTAAGGATTATGGAGTGGGAAACATTGCCAATTCCAACAAAATTATGGCACTTGCTCTTGACAATGATCGAAACCTCATTGTGGGCGGAAAATATTATTCCAACGGCAATTTCCCCATGGTGTTTGAAGAAGGAAACCCGGATGCTGAACTAAACGAAGGGGATAAAATGGCACAATATGTACTAAAACTCAATGAAAACGGGGAATTTATCTGGGTAAAAAGAATGGTTGCTCATTCCATTAAAAGTATAGAAGTTGATGCAGCCAACAGTATTTACATTACCGGAGAATATACGACCTCCGGCGTTTATTATAATCCGAATGATATGAACCCGGACCCGAACGTTGTTGAAACACTACCTGTATTCGGACAAACCGATATTTTCATTTGTAAACTGAATGAATCGGGAGAATATCAGTGGTCAAATGGAATGGGAAATGCCTATGTGGATAACGCATCTAAACTGGCTGTAGACAACAATGGAAATGTCAGTTTCATCGGTACATTCGTTGGAGAAATGGAGGTTGATCCTTCTGAAGATTCATTCTTGCTCAATTTCGACCTGTCTATTAACGCTTACATCATTCAATACAGTTCCGGAGGAACACTTAATTGGGCAGCAGCTATCGGAGATGAAAACGGGAAAGAAGACGTTTTTTACGATATCACGGTAGACTCCGGGAATAATCTATACATCGCAGGTTTTATTGGCGGACCAACCGACATGAATCCCGGAGCCGGTGATTCGATCGTAGGAACAAATGCGCAATACCGACCTGTTATGCTAAAACTGAAAGGAGACGGGGAGTTTGTGTACGCACAATATTATGCTACAAATACACTTTCAGGCAACTACAGTCATGCAACGGCGATTTCTCTTGCTACTGACGGAAGTGTTTATCTTGGTGGTAATTTTGCCGGTTTGCTGGATAGTGATGCAGGAGAAGGAGAAGCCAATCTGATATCTACCGGCTTTACAGATTTGTTTGTTATCAAACTTCATAATGAAGTAGAAGGAGG
>NZ_CFIGVI010000040.1:0-1289 GCF_984588085.1 Wandonia sp. | reverse complement strand
CTACCGGCTTTACAGATTTGTTTGTTATCAAACTTCATAATGAAGTAGAAGGAGGGCAGGGCGGTACTTCAGGTATAACAGAACATGTAAATACTCTTGCAGCCGTTGCCTATCCTAATCCGGGAACTGATTTTGTACTGATTAAGACAGATGCAACCGAAAAGTTTACTGTTCGTGTTATGAATCAATACGGACAGGTTATTTCATCCGAAACGTCACATAGTAATGAACATACTCTATCTGCTGTGACATTTGCTGCCGGTATTTATTTTATTGAAGTAGCAGCAGAAGGCAATCACCAGGTTATTAAATGGGTAAAAGAATAAGTGTTGTGATTTCTGAAGGGATTGGGTACGAAAAATCGTGCCCGATCCTCTTCCTGATACCCTGTTCCTTTTTTTAATACCTTTGCACTGTAAAATGAACCCTGTAATTGCTTCTGCTTTACGTGCCTATGACAAAGGAAAAGGATACACTGAGATTAACTGCTTCTGAAGAGCAGGTTATGTTACGCTTATGGGAATTAGGACAAGCAACCGTAACAGATCTCCTTGCTCTCTATCCTGAACCCAAACCAGCATACAACACTGTATCCACCCTTATCCGCATTCTTGAACGAAAGAAAATTGTCCGGCACAAACCAAAAGGAAGAGGATATATCTACGCTCCTAAAATCAGCAAGGAAACGTATCGGGACGAGTTGGCAAAGCACCTTATTACAAAGTATTTTGATAATAATACCGAAGCTGTTCTCTCCTATTACAACAAGACAAAAACGCTTGATGATTTATTGAAATAACCTGGTTAAAATCAGTTCGAAGCCTGATTTTCATCAGTTTCTCTATTTTCTGTTCATGTTACTTTTAGGTAACATTAACGCATAAAATTTGAAGATATGAAAGTTAACATTCAATTCATTAATACTGAGCATTATCCAATTGCTGAAGGAATAATAAACAAAAAACTGGATAATCTTAAACGAAAATTTGACTGGATCATCAGCGCAGACGTTTTCTTTAAATCCGAAAAGGAGACAAAAGGTAAAGGCTGGATTTGTGAGGTGAAAATCAGTTTACCCGGGCCTCAGATTCACGCCACTTGTGATGAAGCAAGTTTTGAAGCAGCAGCAGCCGGAGTTTCCGAAGATTTGGAAATTCAACTAAAAAAGAGAAAAGACGAACTGGTGGCACACTAGTATTTATAGCGATAATGTATAAGAAAAAGAACGACGCAATAAATTCTTTTAACAAAAAAAACTTATCTGAGGTATATACAAGAGCTTTTAGAGC
>NZ_CFIGVI010000039.1:0-30101 GCF_984588085.1 Wandonia sp. | reverse complement strand
CTTTCACAAAAAAAATTATCCCTTTATCTCCTCTCTCCCATCTGAATATTTGGCAAAGCGCCCTGATTTTCTGTCATGTACCTGATCATAACGACTCCAGGGCCATCCACCGAATTGCGTCCGTTGGTATTCCATAAAGGCTTCCTGAATCTCCTGTCGGGAATTCATTACAAATGGGCCATGTTGTACAACAGGCTCGTTAATGGGTCTCCCCTGTAAAATAAGTATTCTAGCCCCGTCTTCACCGCTTTCAATCTGTAAGTCTTTCGTCGGCTCAACATCAACAGCGTGATACTCCGGTATTTCTTTATCAGCTATACGGAGGTTCTTCCCATCATAAAAAAACAAGGTTCTGTTTACCCCCTCTGCAGTTGCGGGTAATGTGAACTCCGTGTTGCTATCCATTCGAATGACATAAACTCCCACATGATTATTCCCGTCAAATGCCCAGGACTCCTTTGGCGGAACAGGTGCTTTTTTTCCAAAAAGCTCTCCTGCCATCACTTCGATGTAAACACCTTCTTTGTAATAGAAATGAGGTATTTCTTCATTCCAGAACATCTTATAATCCGGTTCAGCCATTTTACTTTTTGCCGGTAAATTCAACCAAATCTGGAATAGCTCTAATGGATTTCTCTCCTCCTGCTTTAACAAAGGAAACATCTCTGAATGCATCAGTCCCTTTCCTGCCGTCATCCATTGTAAATCTCCGTTTCCATACCTTCCTGCTCCTCCCGCCGAATCAGCATGATCTACCATCCCTTTGCGAACAACGGTTAGCGTTTCAAAACCACGGTGTGGATGTCCGGGAAAACCAGGTACTCTTTCACCATGGTACATTCTCCACCCGTCTTTTATATGAAAATCAGAACCTATCTGTCTCCCTTCAAGGGAAGCCTGAGGTCCCATTTCCGCATTACCTTCCGGGAAATTATCCTCATGATGCACACAAAACAGAAATGGATCGTGCGTTTGCCACTGAAAACCTAATGCCCGTATTTTTTTTATTGCTTCCATATTTTTATCTTTTTCAGAAGAACCTGAAGAACGAAACGCTCCCAGAACCGGGATAGCCGCTAAAGCCGTTGAACCTAATGCTATTTTCTCAAGAAACTTTCTGCGATCGTTCTTTTTTATCCCCATAATATATACTTACATATATTTACCAAGGTAAATATATGGTTTTTTACCAATTCTTCCAACAGCAAAACAAAATAATCCCCCGGATTGTTAGTTAAATACTCAAGAAAGGCCGTAAATTTGTATAGATTAAAGCCGTTAGGATGACGGAGTATAGAACTGGTACATATCTCTCTCAAATCACTATTCCGCAGGATATGCGGGATAAATTTGCTCTGGAAGATCTTCCCGATATTTCTGAAGATGTTCGTCAGTATATTATTGATGTTATCTCCGAAATCGGTAATTCTCATTTCGGTGCAAGTTTGGGAGTAGTAGAATTAACAGTTGCACTCCATTATGTGTTCAACACACCTTATGACCAGCTAGTCTGGGATGTAGGACATCAGGCCTATGGACACAAGATCTTAACCGGCAGAAAAGAAGTGTTTCCTACTAACCGAACGAAAGGAGGAATCAGCGGCTTCCCAAAACGCTCGGAAAGCGAATATGATACTTTTGGCGTTGGTCACTCTTCTACGTCCATTTCAGGAGCATTAGGAATGGCAGTCGCGAGTAACTATAAAGGCGAAAAAGAGCGACAACACATTGCGGTAATAGGAGACGGAGCTATGACTGCCGGGCTAGCTTTTGAAGGGCTAAACCATGCAGGTATGCTTACTGATGCCAACTTACTTGTCGTTCTTAACGATAATTGTATGTCCATCGACCCTAATGTCGGTGCTCTTCGTGAATATCTGACGGATATCACTACTTCTCACACGTACAATAAAGTGAAAGATGAAGTATGGCAGTTACTAGGAAAGATATCAAAATTCGGGCCCAATGCACAGGCAGTCGCTTCAAAAATTTCCTCTGCACTCAAAGGGTCACTCCTCAAGCAAAGTAATTTATTTGAATCACTGAACTTTCGGTATTTCGGTCCGGTAGACGGTCATGACAGTATTGCTCTTGCCAAAATTTTAAACGACCTGAAAGACATTCCGGGCCCCAAGATCCTTCATTGTATCACAATGAAAGGAAAGGGATATAAATTTTCGGAAGAAGGCGACCCGACCAAATGGCACGCACCGGGAATTTTTAATAAAGAAACCGGAGAAATAGTAAAAGTTGTTCCCAGCTCTCCGCAACCTCCAAAATACCAGGATGTTTTTGGACATACCATTGTTGAGCTGGCTGAACAAAATGAAAAAATCATGGGGATCACTCCCGCCATGCCTACGGGGTGTTCGCTGAACATTATGATGGAGGCCATGCCTGATCGTGCTTTTGATGTCGGTATTGCCGAACAGCATGCCGTTACTTTCTCAGCAGGACTGGCCACGCAAGGTATGATTCCATTTTGTAATATCTATTCCTCTTTCATGCAGCGGGCTTATGATCAGGTGTTGCATGATGTTGCTCTTCAGAATCTGAATGTTGTCTTTTGTCTGGATCGCGGTGGTTTAGTCGGTGCTGACGGAGCTACACATCATGGCGCTTATGATCTTGCCTATATGCGGAGTATTCCCAACATGATCGTATCTGCTCCCATGGACGAGATAGAACTTCGGAATCTGATGTTTACCGCCCAACAAGAGAATATGGGACCCTTCTCTATCCGCTATCCACGCGGTAAAGGGGTTACTGCTAACTGGAAAAACCGAATGAAAGCTATTCCGGTAGGTCGTGGTCGTAAAATCTGCTCAGGAGAAGACATTGCCATTTTATCCATTGGGCACGTTGGTAATTTCTGTAAAACCGCCATAGAACAGTTAAAAACGATTAATGTTTCTGCAGCGCATTATGACATGCGTTTTGTCAAACCAATTGATGAAACAATTCTACATGAGGTTTTCTCGCGATTTGATCATGTCATTACCGTAGAAGATGGCTGTCTGATGGGAGGTATGGGGTCCGCCGTTCTGGAATTTATGGCAGATAATAACTACGCATCACGTATTGTTCGATTGGGAATTCCGGATCGCTATATTCACCAGGGAACACAGGAAGAACTTTGGGCAGAATGTGGTTTTGATACGCAGGGCATCATCTTAAAAGTCTGCTCCGTTCTGGGAGTAGAACCTCACCTTAAAAACAGATTGGCAGGAGGAATGAAATAATCCTACTCTCTTATACTTCCCGATTCATCAAATACTCAGCAACTTTCAAGAGAGGTTTTTTCTTTTCAGCCGAAACCGTAACAAGTTCAATTGATTCAAGTGCAAGAGCATAATGTCGTTCCATCTCAACTCGTGCCAGATCTCTCACACCCAACTGATCGAAAATCTTTCGGGTTTCTTCAACTTTCACTTGCTCGTCCACCTCTTCTGACAACTCTTGCAACTTTTTCTGCTGCTCATTATCAGCTAATTCAAACGCCTTTAAGAGCAAAAAAGTTTTTTTATTCGCCAGAATATCACCCCCTACCTGTTTTCCGAACTTATCCGGATCCGCGTACAGATCAAGAATATCATCCTGCAACTGGAACGCAATACCAACATTCTCACCAAAACTATAAATCCGTTGTACATCATCAACGGAGGCATCAGCCACTATTGCTCCCATTTCCAGAGCAGCACCAAGTAAAACAGATGTTTTCAGACGGATCATTTCAATGTATTCATCAATCGAAACATCATAACGTGTTTCAAAATCCATATCCATCTGCTGTCCCTCGCATACTTCCATAACCCGAACGCTAAACGTATGCAAAAGCGTATTCAGATAAGCATTCGTATTCCGTGCCAGATAGTGATAAGCGACAACAAATAACGCGTCACCAGACAGGATTCCCGTCTTCTCAGACCATTTCGTATGTACGGTGGGATATCCACGCCTCAATGGAGCATTATCCATTATATCATCGTGAATAAGACTAAAATTGTGAAACAATTCGATCGCCAATCCTGAATTAAGTGCTTCTTTCGGATTACCACCGAACAACTCTGCACTCATCATACTCAGAATCGGGCGCATTCGCTTCCCCCCCAAGCCAAGCAAATACGTAATCGGATTATAAAGACCAGATGGTTCGCTTTTGATCTTTAACTCTGTAATTTCTTTTTCAATCAGCTGTTTATAAGCGTCAATGCCTTGCATTAGTCTTTTATTAAATTCAACAGGTAATTACCATATCCGCTCTTCACAAGAGGTTGTGCCAACTGTTTTAATTGCTCTTTATCAATAAAATTATTGCGATATGCAACTTCCTCTATACAACCTATTTTTAGCCCTTGTCTATCCTCAATAACCTGTACAAACTGACCTGCCTGCATTAAAGAAGGAAACGTTCCCGTATCTAACCATGCTGTTCCTCTGCTAAGAACAGCTACTTTGAGTTTTCCTTCTTTAAGATAATGCGCATTGACATCCGTTATTTCATACTCTCCCCTTGCCGAAGGCTTTAGCTGCCGGGCAACTTCAATAACCGTATTGTCGTAAAAATAGAGTCCGGGAACCGCATAATTCGATTTCGGCTGTTCCGGCTTCTCTTCAATCGAAACCGCATTCATGTCCTTATCAAACTCAACAACACCATACCGTCTGGGATCAGAAACGTGATAAGCATAGACAACTCCTCCCTCCGGATCACTGTTTTCCTTTAACAGTTCGTCCATTCCAACACCATAAAAAATATTATCTCCCAGAATCAGTGCAACTTTATCTTCCCCGATAAATTCTTCTCCAATAATAAATGCCTGTGCCAATCCATTCGGTTCAGGCTGTTCGGCATACTGAAAATTACATCCTAGCTGTGAGCCATCACCCAACAACCTCTCAAAGTGGGGAAGATCATGCGGTGTTGAGATAATAAGTATCTCGCTAATTCCTGCACTCATCAAAATTGACAGGGGATAATAGATCATCGGCTTATCATAAATAGGCATCAATTGCTTACTGATAGCCAATGTAAGGGGGTGTAGCCTGGTTCCGGATCCTCCGGCTAAGATAATTCCTTTCATTATAGCGTCTTTTTATGCTAATCGAGCATAAAGTTCTCAAAAAAACCAAGAACAAATGATTTCGAATCTTAGTTTTTATTCACATCGGTTGTACCTTCCGTTTTCACCTGAAGATCATCCAGTTCAATATCCTCTTCCTCATCCAACAATTCGAAATACGGTTCTTTAAATGACTTTGTACTTAACTTACGTTGCAGAGACAATAACAGGGAAGGAAGCACAACAAGATTGGTAATCATGGCCACCAAAAGTGTTAAACTTACAAGGAGCCCCAGCGCTTGTGTTCCTCCAAATTGGGATAAAGAGAACATATTAAACCCGAAAAACAATACGATAGATGTATAGAACATACTCAAACCTGTTTCTCTAAGGGCGCGTAGTACGCATCCATTTAAGTCCCACGCTCTGTTTTTGAGCTCCTGACGATATTTGGCAAGGAAGTGAATCGTATCATCTACCGAGATACCAAAGGCAATACTAAACACCAGAATTGTCGATGGTTTGATCGGAATATGAAAATACCCCATTATACCGGCAGTTACGAGTAAGGGAATAAAGTTTGGAACCAAAGAAATTATTACCATTTTCCAAGATCGGAAAAGGAAAGCCATCAAAATCGAGATAATGACAATTGCAAAGAAAAGACTGGTCAAAAGGTTTTTCACAAGGTATTGCGTTCCTTCAGCAGCCACAACCGAAGTTCCTGTAACCGTAAAATCAAAGTACTGATTACTTATTGCAGACCGAAGCACCTCATCAAAATTATCCTTTTTGTAATACTCTCTTATCAGCTCGGGATTCATATCAAATTCCAGCTGCTTATCCACGTCTCCACCTGACAACAGATCTGTTGTTGCCATATAAATACTATTATTACCAAAAAGAATAGAGTCCGCATACGTCGTCTCTCCCTTTTCGAATTTTGAATAATAGTGTTCCAACTGCTTTTTATCCGGGTTAAGGATACTGTCCAAAATAGGCTTAAGACTATCCACCTTTTCAGCAATCTCATACGAGCCAATATCCAGAATTTGAAGGCGTACACGAAGAGTGGTATTTGTTGTATCAACCAATTCCTTCAATGTAAATCCCCCCATGCCATCTGCCGACTCCCGGAAATTATCAAAATAAGGCTTTAAAAAGCGACGATCCTTACTCGCAATCAAGCTATACTGATCGGGATTATTCCCGTAATACGCCATATTAATTGCTTTTACAAAGTCGACCAGAGAAAGTGACTTACTGAACAAAGTATCTGCTTTGAAATACTGTTGCATTTCTTCTACTTTCTCCAGAGTTGACCGGGCAAAAAGTCGTCCGGGCTCTTTGTAGTTCACCATTACTTCGAAAGGAATCGCTCCCTGGAAGTGCTCCTGAATAAAATTGACATCTTCCAGAATCGGGTCTCCTTCCGGCAAATCACCTGTAAGATTTCCGGTTGCTTCTATTTGCGTAATTCCTATCGCGCTAATCAATATTACAGCTCCTGTAGCTCCATAAACCCACTTTCTTTTGTGGGAAACAAGAAATGCAAATTTATCTACCAGATTTCCGGTATATCGGTTTTCAAGGTGCTTAAGGTGTCTTTCCTTCGGGTTATTTGCTAAAGAAAAAACAATAGGAATTATTGTAATAGAAAGCAGGAACACCATTAAGATATTCACTGACGCGACGATTCCGAATTCAATTAGTTTTTCGGAGTTAGTGAAAATAAAAGTTGAAAAACCAAGTGCTGTTGTAAGGTTGGTCATAAAGGTCGCGTTTCCGATCTTTACAATCACCCGTTGCAGTGCTTTTATTTTATTTCCATGATGTGCAACTTCTCTATGGAATTTGGTCAGCAGGAAAATACAGTTCGGGATTCCTATCACAATCATAAGTGGAGGAATCAAAGCCATAAGAATAGAAAGGTGGAAACCAAACAATCCTATTGAGCCTAATGACCATACAACCGCAATTATCACAACAAGGTTACAGATCAATACGACTCGTACCGAACGGAAGAAAATGAAGAGTAAAAGAGAAGTAACTCCAATTGCCAGAGCAATGAAAATATACATTTCATTCAGCACCCGTTTACCAATTACGACGCGAATGTGTGGAAGTCCTGCAAAATGTATTCTTCCAAAATTGTGCTCATACGTCAACGCCAGTTCCTCTATATCCAATACAACATTTGCTTTCTTCTGATCGGATAAAAAGCTTTCGTCAACGGAAATAAGCATTAATGAAACATTTGTGGAATCATTAAACAGGAGATGGTCATAAAGTGGGTTCGTCCGAATTAATGTTTTAATTTCATCGATACTTTTTTCAACGTAGTTTGTATCAACAAAAATAACCTCCGTTTCAAACTTTTTCTCTTCTTTGTTGTTGACCAGCTCGACAAGGTTTGCTTCAGAGATAACTGATTCTACCCCCGGAATATCCCGCACTTTATCTCCAAGTTCCTTCCATTTTTTGAAATTCTCCTCAGTGTATAGTTTCTCGGACTGAATAGCAAAAACAAGTGTCCCCCCGTCTTCACCAAACATACTCTTAAACTTCAGGTAATTCCGCTGTGCAGGAGAGTCTTTCGGGAGCATATTCCCGTATTTGTTATCCAGCTTTAGTTTTGTCGACGCAAAATAAGCAAACCCTCCCGTAATAAGGAGAATTACTGTTATGATTAACAGTCGATTTCTAAGTATAATCTGAGACAGTGTTTGCCACATAGTTCTTTACAGTTCAAACCCACAAAGGTAATCAAATTGAGGTAGTATAGAGTTCCCTTTAGGTTTTTTTGACCAAAGGCAAGACTCTATCAATCATTCAGCTAAAATCAGGTATGAATACGAGCCAGACTCTCTTCTTTCTGGTTCGTATCAATAACTTGTTTCGTCCATTTTAACTTTACCGCGAAAAGTGTAGTATACAATAGTTGTATAAGTAATAACCAAAGGCGTACCTATTGCAGCCATTAGCAACATTATACCCAGTGTTTTCTCGGAAGCTGCCGCATTGTATATGGTAATGTGATACTCCGGATCAAGTGTAGAAAAAAGAAGATTCGGATATAAGTTTACTGCAACAATCATAAACATAAAAGCTGTAGACAGGGATGTAAAAATAAATGCATATCCATATTTTTTCCGTGAAGCAAGTCTTGGAACATTAGCAATACTCAAAATGGCCAGAATGGGCACAAGAAACCAAGCCGGATTTTCTTTAAAAACTTCCGTCAGATGAGGAATAAAAACCAATGCGTATACGGACGCAAAGGCAAAAGCAACCAGAAAGAAAACAATTCCACCTTTTAAAAGACGTGTCAGTTTTGCGTACAATCTTCCTTCGGTCTTCAACAGCAAATAAATTGCACCGTGTGTCATGAAAAGAGCGAGTGTTGTTATTCCGACTAATACCGGAAATGGCGTTAAAAATCCGAAAAAGCTATCTCCACTGTAAGAAAAATCAGGCCCCACTTTTAGTCCCTGTAAGACATTTCCCACTACAACTCCTAATAAAAACGATAAAACAATACTTGAAATACTGTATACAAAGTCCCACATTTTTCGCCACCATTTCATTGGCTCCTTACTCCTGAATTCTATTGAAATAGCTCTAAAAATAATGAATACCAAAAATAACATAAAAGGAGTGTACATGGCAGAAAAAAGAGTAGCATACATCACCGGGAATCCGGCAAATAATGCACCTCCTCCAATCACCAGCCAGACTTCATTCCCGTCCCAGACCGGCCCTATCGCGTTCAAAGCAATTCTACGACTTTCTTCTTTTCTAAAAAACAAATGCCATGCCCCCGCTCCGAAATCAAATCCGTCCAGAATCGCGTAACCGGAAAAAAGCCCACCGACCACTAAAAACCACAATGTAGGATAATCCAGACCAAATAGTGTTTCCATTTCAGTTATTTTTTTGATTCAAATAAATGCGCCATTTCCTCCTGATTGGGTCGTACCGTTTCTTCTTTGGGATCGTATGGACCATGTTTGATTTTTTTAGTAAGCAAATAAATAAACAACAGGAACAGTATAAGATATACAACAAAAAAGAGAACTAACGAAAATACAATCTGATTAGCGCTAACAGCCTGCGAAAACGCATCGGATGTACGAAGAAGACCATAAACAACCCAGGGCTGGCGTCCCATTTCAGCAGCGAACCAACCTGCCTGATTAGCTATCTGTGGCAGAATAACCGCAAATGCAAACACAATAAGCAACCACTTACTGGTAAAAAGATGCCCCCTCCACCATGCCCAGATACCGACAAGGGATAAAGCGATCAACAACATTCCGATTGCTACCATAATATGGTAAAACTGAAAAACTGCGTTCACCTGTGAGGGTCTTTCATCCTCGGGAAACGCATTGAGTCCGGTAACGTTCGCTTCCTGATCACCATGTAGTAAGAGAGACAACCCTCCAGGCACTTTTACACCTGTCACTTCCTGTTTTTCCTTATCCACCCAACCAAAAAGATACATATCTGCCGGAGCAGAAGCATCAAAATGACCCTCTAAAGCAGCCAATTTAGCGGGCTGGTTCTCCGCTACTCCTTCCGCCGAATGATGGCCGGTAAGCAACTGCCCCAGTGAGAACACGGTAGCTACTACAAGAGCAATCTTCATCGCTTTTTTAGAAACTTCCACATGTCTGTTCTTTAAAAGATAGTAAGCATGAACACTTAGTACAAGAAAAGCTCCTGCCAGAAAAGCTCCGATCCAGACATGCGTCAATCGATCTACACTGGATGGATTAAACACCATTTCCCAGAAATCTGTAATCTCAGCTCTTGCATGCATTCCTTCCCCGACAATTTTATAGCCTGCGGGGGTCTGTTGCCAACTGTTTGCCACGACGATCCAAACTGCTGAAAACAGGGATCCTAAAAAAACTCCGATAGTTGAAACAAGATGTACCCAGGGCTTTACACGGTTCCAGCCAAAAATGAGAATTCCGAGAAAACCACTTTCCAAAGCAAAAGCAAAGATCCCTTCTGCAGCAAGAGCACTTCCAAATATATCACCAACATACCTGGAGTAGGTTGCCCAGTTTGTCCCAAACTCAAACTCCATGACAATTCCGGTAACGACACCTATCCCAAAAGTAAGTGCAAAAATCTTTGTCCAGAACCGGGCAAGTATTTCGTATTCTTTATTTTTCGTGTACAAAAAGAGGGATTCCATGATAACCATCAACAGACCCAACCCTATACTCAAAGGTGGATAAATGTAGTGGAAAGCTACGGTAAAAGCGAACTGAATCCGGGCAAGTATTTCTACATCCATAGTTCCTGTTTTTTGACAAAGTTAGATACCATATTCTTAGCTTTATGTAACAATTAGCACAGAAATCGGGCAAAAACAACTAACTCACCGGGTGAATACGCAAATGACCAGCAATATCCCCTGCCATAACAGCATTCTCTCCCAGCTGGGCAGCCGCTGAATCTCCTGCAAGCCCATGAAAAAACACACCGATTAAAGCTGCGTCTTCAGGCGAATAATTTTGTGCCAGCAAACCTAACAGGACTCCTGTCAATACATCACCCGATCCAGCTGTCGCCATACCCGGATTACCTGTTGTATTGAAATAGATACGTCCCCCCGGAAGAGCAATAGCCGTAACCGCATCTTTAAGCACAACTAGTACATTATATTCCTGAGAAAATGTTCTTAGAAGCTCCAGCCTTTCCAAAGAGTTGCTGCTTTTTCCAACCAACCTTTCAAATTCTCCCGGATGCGGAGTAAGAATACTTTTCTCCGGAATTTTACTCAACAAATCTCTGTTTAATGCTAATGTGTTCAACGCATCTGCATCCAGCACCATCGGTTTATCATATATCTGAAAAACGGACGATAACACCCGTTTAGAATCCTCTCCTACTCCTATTCCCGGCCCGATGGCTATTGCAGAATAATCCGAAGTAAGTGTTACATTCGTAACCCGGTTTTCATCCGGGTCTACCGTACACATTGCCTCCGGGAGAGCTGTTTGCAGGATTGTATAACCACACCCCGGTATATGAGCTGTCAACAAGCCTGCTCCGCTTCTCAGAGCTGCTTTTCCGGCCAATACAGCAGCCCCCATTTTCCCTTTACTTCCCGCGATCAACAACCCGTGTCCGTAGGTGCCTTTATGCGAAAATTTCCGTCTGGGGAGAACCTTGCACGAGAGCATTCCCGAAGAAATATAAAATTCCCGGTTCTCCATACGTTCAATATATTCCTGATTCAGCCCAATCGGGATAACCCGCCAATCCGGAACGAACTCTGAAGACTCCGGCAAAAAGAAAGACAATTTGGGTCGTTCAAACGTCCCCGTAAAATCAGATCGAACAACAGTACCTTTCTCAAAAGGAATAGAATCACACGGTAACCCGGAAGGGACATCTACCGATAACACAAAAGCATTTGACTCATTGATCGAAGTAATCACTTCAGCAGCTATTCCACTAACCGGTCTCGAAAGACCACTTCCAAACAAAGCATCAACAACAACGTGTTCATGGTGAATTACCGGAATATCATCCTGGGCTTTAATGATACAAATGTCTTTGATTCTCGAAAGGTTAATTTGTGTATCAGCCGCCAACATTTCGCTGTACTTTACCAGATACACATGAACTGAGCACCCTTTTTCACGTAACATACGTGCAATCGCCAGACCATCTCCTCCATTATTTCCGGTTCCGCAAAAGACATGAATTGTCTTCTTACCGTGTATGTAGGGGATAATGGATTTAACAAACTCAGCAGAAGCCCTTTCCATAAGATCTATGGAAGAAATAGGTTCATTACGTATCGTAAAACCATCCGCAAGTCGTTGTTGTTCGGCTGTCAGTATCTCATTCATAACCCGGTTTCTTTTCGTTCTGAATTTAGGAAATAATTCGTAAAAAGACAACAAAAATCCGGCTATCAGGTATTGTTGATAAAAGAAAAAGCTATGCATGAATGAATTATATTTGCATTGTGTCATTATTAGCAGAAAATACCCGTTTCATTAAGTCCCGTGCGCAGGAACTCGGGTTTTTCTATTGCGGAATTTCTAAAGCTGAATTTTTAGCTGAAGAAGCCCCTCGACTGGAAAAATGGTTAAAAGCCAATATGAATGGGAAAATGAGCTATATGGAGAATCATTTTGACAAGCGACTGGACCCCCGCTTATTAGTTGAAGGGGCAAAATCGGTCGTTTCCCTGGCGCTCAATTATTTCCCTGAAAAAGACCTCGCGGAAGACAACAACCCTAAACTCTCAAAGTATGCCTATGGTGAAGATTATCATTTTGTGATAAAAGAGAAACTATCCGCGTTTATGCACTCTATCCATGAAGAAATAGGGGAGGTAGGCGGGCGAATGTTTGTCGATTCTGCTCCGGTTCTTGATAAAGCATGGGCCGTAAAAAGCGGAATGGGATGGATGGGAAAACACACCAATGTAATTACCCGGGAATCCGGTTCCTTTTTCTTCATTGCAGAGCTGATTCTTGATCTCGACCTTGAACCGGACGGACCGGTAAAAGATTATTGTGGAACCTGCACAAGATGCATTGATGCCTGTCCTACAGATGCAATTGTTGCTCCTTATGTAGTAGATGGCTCACGCTGCATTTCCTATCTTACCATTGAATTAAAAGATGAAATCATCCCCTCCGGATTTAAAGGGAAAATGGACAACTGGGCCTTTGGTTGTGATGTGTGTCAGGATGTGTGTCCCTGGAACCGGTTTTCAAAACCTACAACAGAAGCTAGCTTCTTCCCTTCCGAACAATTAAAGAATATGCAAAAGGAAGACTGGCAGGAGCTAACCCGGGAAGTCTTTTCCTCCCTGTTCAAAAACAGCCCAATAAAACGTACCCGCTACAAAGGATTGATGAGAAACATAAACTTCCTCCAATAATTTCTATCCTTTTTATGACTCTCCTTTGTACGTGCTGTTGAATTGAACTACCTTTGCCTTTTTTAATTACAAAAGCTGTCTAATTGACATTTTATTCAAAAAAATGAAGAAGTATTTCAATCTTTTTGATCTTTCACAACGCGTTAATTATAAAACAGAGATTCTCTCCGGGCTTACCGTCGCAATCGCTTTGGTTCCCGAAGCAATTGCTTTTGCCTTATTAGCAGGTTTGTCTCCTATCACAGGACTGTATGCTGCCTTTTCTATCGGGCTTATTACATCCATTCTGGGTGGAAGACCCGGAATGATCTCAGGAGCAACCGGTGCCATCGCCGTTGTTTTTATCGGGATGACGGTTGAACTCAAAGAACGCCTGAATGTGACCGGCGACGATGTTGTTCAGTATATTTTTGCGACAGTAGTTATCGCCGGAATACTGCAAATTCTAGTCGGAGTACTCCGGTTAGGTAAGTTTATTCGCCTTGTTCCACACTCCGTTATGTTTGGTTTCGTTAACGGTCTGGCAATTGTCATTTTTCTTTCTCAATTGGATCAGTTTAAGATTAAAAACCTTGCCGGGGAAGCCGAGTGGATGACAGGAGCACCCCTTTTTATTATGCTCGCTCTCGTTTTACTGACCATGTTGATTATCTGGGGACTTCCGAAACTGACAAAAGCGATTCCCAGTTCGCTGGCAGCTATCCTTATTATTTCGGCAATAACCATCGGTTTCGGAATCGACACATCTACCGTAAAAGACGCTTTGGACGGAGAAACGATGAAGGCCGGGTTCCCTCCATTCAATATTCCGCAGATTCCCTTTACGTGGGAGACCTTCCTCTTTGTGCTTCCTTATGCAGCCATTGTAGCAGGGGTCGGACTAATTGAAAGTCTGTTAACTCTGAATCTTATTGATGAAATAACACAAACGCGAGGTCGTGGAAACAAAGAATCTATCGCACAGGGAACAGCGAATATTGTTACCGGGCTTTTCTCAGGAATGGGAGGTTGTGCAATGATCGGGCAATCACTGATTAATACCTCAAACGGTGCACGCGCTCGTCTTTCGGGAATTGTTGCGTCCGTTATGCTATTGGTATTCATTCTTTTCGGATCAGGACTGATTGAAATGCTACCCATGGCAGCACTGACCGGATTGATGGTTATGGTCTCTATTGGTACATTCGAATGGGCAAGTCTCAAAACATTCAACCGAATGCCTCTGACAGACATTATTGTCATGTTGGTTGTAATGGTTATTACGGTTGTTTTCCATAATCTGGCTGTTGCCGTACTTGCCGGAGTAATCATAGCTGCACTTGCTTTTGCGTGGGAAAATGCCATGCGCATCCGGGCGCGCAAACAAATTGATGAAAACGGAGTAAAGCATTACGAAATTTATGGTCCACTCTTTTTTGGTTCTGTAACTGCTTTCAATGAGAAATTCGACGTTCAGAATGATCCCGAAGAAGTAATTGTCGATTTTGCCGAAAGTCGTGTTGTGGATATGTCCGGAATAGAAGCACTCAATGCGCTTACGGATCGATATGAGAAAGCAGGAAAAACAATTCACTTGAAACACCTTAGCCCGGATTGTTTGCGCCTTCTGAAAAATGCGGAAAAGATTATTGATGTCAATATAATGGAAGATCCCACCTACAAAGTTCTTTCGGATGATATGGCTTAGTAAACAACCGCTTATCGATTGATTCAGATTCTATTAATTTTTACGATCAAATACTAAATTGATCTTCGCGAAGTTTTTTACTTTTGGTTTAAGAAATGGAAGAAACTAAAGAAAAACGAATAGAGCTGGCTGCTTTGATTCGCTGGATAAATGAGAAAGGCTGGTCTCCCGGAACCTCCACGAATTACTCGTTTCTGCACCCAAAACAGGAGGACAAAATTGTCATTTCCAGATCGGGTATTGACAAAACTTATTTTTCAGAAGATGATTTCATGGAAATTGACCGTGAAGGAAAGCCTGTAAAAGGGTTTGAAGACATAAAACCTTCTGCAGAAACACTAATTCACTGTGAATTGTATAACCTGTTTCCTTCTACGAGATACATTCTGCATACACACTCCATGCCCGGCACTCTACTTTCCGGGAAGAAAGAATGGGAAGAAGCAATTACTTTTTCCGGATATGAAGTACTCAAAGGACTTCCGGGAATCTCTACACATGAATCCGAGGTAGAACTTCCTATCTTCGCTAACGATCAGGACATGGACCGATTCCGTTTACTGATCAGAGATAACCGAAACCGTTTGCAGGTAGCCGGTTTTCTAATGGCTAAACACGGTTTATATGCCTGGGGTAATTCGCTTCAGGAAGCAAAAAGACACCTTGAAATTTATGAGTTTTTATTAACTTGTGAACTAAATTTATTGCAAATCAGATAAAATGGCAGTTTTAACCATTCCGTCTACCGGTCAGGAAATCAAAGACCCGGCGGAAATTAAGCAATACCTCAATCAACGAGGTGTTTTCTTTGCCCAGTGGGAGGCAAGTGTTGTTTTTGAAGATACCGCTTCTCAGGAAGAAATACTGGGAGCCTATCGACATGAACTGGAGCCTTATATGTCAGCAAATGGTTATACCACTGCAGATGTAATCTCCATCAACAGACTAACTGAGAATTATGATGTCGTTCGCGCTAAATTTCTCTCAGAGCACACACATAATGAAGATGAGGTACGTTTCTTTGTAGATGGACAGGGGCTTTTTTGGTTCAACCTTGATGGACACGACGTTTTCAATGTCCTCTGTCAATCAGGAGATCTCATCTCTGTTCCGGCAGGAACCAAACACTGGTTTGATGCGGGTGAAAAAGACCCTTTTGTAAAGGCTATCCGCATATTTATTGACACTTCAGGATGGGTTCCGGAATATACCCACTCCGGTATTGAGCAAAAGTATATCTAGTTTACCATGAGTCATATCAAATGTATCTTAACTGACATTGAAGGAACGACAACTTCCGTTTCTTTTGTCTATGATGTTCTGTTTCCCTATTTTCGGGAACATATTCAGGAAGCATCTTCACTTCCGTCCAATCTGATTAATCCGATCATCAAAGCAACGATGGATCAGGCCCGTCAGGAAGGCAAAAATCTCACGACATCAGAAGAGTGTCTGGAACAACTGCGTCAATGGAGTATAGAGGACCGAAAATTTACTCCGCTAAAGACCCTTCAGGGATATATCTGGAAAAAAGGATATGAAGAAGGAAAAATAAAAGGGCACATTTACCCAGATGTTCTTCCCGCTCTTGAGGAATGGAAAGAGGAAGGGATTGATCTTGCCGTGTATAGTTCGGGTTCCGTGCAAGCTCAAAGACTTATTTTTGGTTACAGTGAAGCAGGTGACCTTACCCATTTGTTTTCCCGTTTCTTCGATACGAAAATGGGAGGAAAGAAAGAAACAAGATCTTACGAAAACATTGCAGAAGAACTTGATTTACAACCGGATGAAATTCTGTTTCTTTCCGATGTACCCGACGAATTGAAAGCCGCGCGCGAAGCCGGGTATGAAGTCATTCAGCTTGTGCGACCGGGGACCAAAGCTTCGACACACTTTGACAATGTAGATGATTTTTCGCAAATTACTTTTTAAATGACACAAGAACGATTCAGAACGATTTGGTTAAAAGACGAAATAACCGTTGAGGTTATTGATCAACGATTTTTACCTCATCGGTTTATAACTGTTGAACTTACCACCTGTTTTGACGCGGTAGACGCTATAAAGAAGATGATTGTACGAGGTGCTCCACTTATCGGCGCAACGGCTTCGTACGGTGTTTATCTTGCCTTGCTGGAGATTCAGAAAGGGGATAAACCAACTGAATACATTAATCAGGCATTTGAAGAACTGGCCAACTCCCGCCCGACAGCAGTTAACCTTTTCTGGGCTCTGGATCGAATGAAAAAAGCTGTTTTCTCGCAAAACACACTTGAAGAACAACTAAAAAGTGCTTTTGCAGAAGCCAACCAAATTGTTGAAGATGACGTGGAAACCTGTCGGATGATTGGTGTTCATGGTCTACCTCTTATTGAAGAAATCTGGGAAAAAAACGGACATCAAACAGTTAATATCCTTACTCACTGTAATGCCGGCATGTTAGGTTGTATCGAATGGGGAACGATTACTTCTCCGATCTACCAGGCTAAAGAAAAGGGTATTGACATTCACGTCTGGGTGGATGAAACCCGCCCCAGAAATCAGGGAGCAAATTTAACTGCTTTTGAGCTTACTAAACATGGTATTCCCCACACGCTGATCGTCGACAACACAGGAGGACACCTAATGCAACACGGCATGGTGGATCTGGTAATTGTAGGGACTGACCGAACAACCCGTCAGGGTGATGTTGCCAATAAAATTGGCACGTATCTTAAAGCTCTGGCTGCAAACGATAATAATGTGCCTTTTTACGTTGCCCTTCCCTCCACAACTCTCGACTGGACCATTGCTGACGGATTAAAAGAAATTCCCATAGAGCAACGTGATCAGAATGAAGTAAAAACCGTATTCGGGAAATTAGATACCGGTGAATTAGCTTCCGTACTCATTTGTCCTGAAACAACTCCTGCAGCCAATTATGGATTTGATGTTACACCAGCCCGATTGGTGACGGGTCTCATTACAGAAAGAGGTGTCTGCCCGGCCTCAGAAGAGGGATTAACGCATCTTTTTCCGGAACACAAACGATGAAAAAATGCGCTGTTATAGGCTCGGGAATAGCAGGTTTGGCATCCGCCATACGCACTGCCAAACAAGGCTTTGCGGTTACTGTATACGAACGCAATGACCATCCGGGAGGAAAAATATCTCAATACACAAAAGATGGCTTTCGTTTCGATCTTGGCCCATCGGTTTTTACGTTACCCGAGCTTATTGATGAATTATTTACGCTTTGGGATAAAGACCCAAGAGACTATTTTAGTTATACCCGGCTAGACCCTGCTTTTCATTACTTCTTTGAAGACGGAACCTGTATTGTAGCCCACGCAGATACAGATGAGTTTGCACGTGAAATAGAGGAGAAAACCATAGATAATGCTCAACAGGTAAAAACCTATTTAAAAGATGTGGCGCGGATCTATGACATTACCAACGAGGTATTTATTGAACAGTCACTTCATATTGCAACAAACTTTTTGAAAAGAAAAGTTGTCTCCGGAGTTCTTCGTTTCAGGCATATTCATGCCTTTCATTCTATGGATGCCGGCAACCGAAGATTTTTTAAGGACCCAAGGAATGTACAGCTATTCAATTACTACGCAACATACGTCGGTTCAAATCCACTTGTTGCCCCTGCAACCCTAAATGTAATCCAGCATCTTGAAATTAATCTGGGAACGTTTATGTGCAATCAGGGGATGTATGGAATTGTAGAGGCACTGTACCAATTAGCTCGTGATGTGGGTGTTAAATTCGTATTCAACTCTGTAGTAACTAAAATAATAGTTGAAAACAATAAAGCGATTGGGATAGAGGCTAATAAATCAGCTTTCTCTTTCGACATCGTGATTTCCAACATGGATATTCACAATACGTATGACCGGCTGATCCCCGAAATAAAATCGCCACGTCTTTCATTAAATCAGCCACGGTCTAACTCCGTTATTGTGCTGAATTGGGCCATGGACAAAACATTCACAGAGCTTGGTGTTCACAACATTTTCTTCTCACAGGATGAAAAAAAGGAATACAACGCTATTTTCAACTCTGCCGAAGTGTGTGACGACCCAACTGTATATGTATACATTTCCTCTAAGATTGCGAAAAAGGATGCTCCGAAAGGATGCGAAAACTGGTTTTTACTGGTTACGGTTTCCTACGACAAAGGGCAAGATTGGGAAACACTGGTAAAACAAACGGGAGAAAATATAAAAACCAAGTTATCCCGTATGTTGCAAAAGGACGTTACCCAACATATTCTATTCGAGAATCAATTATCCCCACGAGATATTGAAAGTCGTTATCTGGCATACAAAGGTGCTGTATTCGGGAATAGTTCGAATGGAAAATTTGCCGCTTTCCTCCGTCATCCGAATTTTAAAAGATCTGTTAAAAACCTATACTTCTCCGGCGGAACGGTTCATCCGGGGGCGGGAATTCCAATGTGTCTCAATTCGGCAAAAATCGTGGAAAATCTTATTGAGAGGAATCATTAGTTCTTCGTTTCTTATAATATGCAGCAAGATACTCCTGCTCTGTCTGTCCAGGTGTTGGCGTTAGAATCCCTCTTACGTTAAGTCTCTCAAGATCCATCAAAGTAGAATATCCAGAGCGAGAAACTACTACTTTGGAAGACAAAAGCATTTCAGTTAGTTTTTCTGTAGGAAGTTCTTTGTAAATTTCCACGTCTCCAATATTCTCTTCCTCTACCCGATGAAAAAGAACAAATGCTCTTTTACCCTCTTCAGTAAATTGCTTTTTTACTTCCTCAAAAAATTGAAAATTATACGGTTCCGGACCTGAGATAATGGCAGCATATTCATATTTCTTTTCCCTGTTCGGATAATAAGAAAATCGTGAAAGCCACCCGATATATAGTGCGTTCTTTCTTTTCGTTTTACTTAGTCTACCCGCAAGACTCTCCTCCCCTTTCTTATCCGGAATCCAAATGAAATCAAACCTGCTCAACCAATAACCATACAACCACTGCGCCGGCATTTGCCACCACTTCAAAGGTAAATGCACCTGATGTGTTAGCAGAATAGACGTGCATTCACGGCTTCTGAACCCCATACGCTGATCAGAAATAACAAGTTGAATCCCTAGTTGCAGGACTTTTTCGGTCACCCACTTCCTTTCATACTTCACCATTCGATCCAGTGCAATAAAAGATTTCAGTAAATCCCGGCTAAAATTACCCTTTCCGGAAAACGCAAACGGATACCCTTGTATCCTGATAAATTCAACCCCACTTATCTCTTTTCTAAACACCTCTTCCTGGTCTTCATCACAAGCAATAAAAATTTGATTGTTCTGCTTCTGTAACTGAGCCAGCAAAGGAACACTACGCATAACATGCCCCAATCCCCAGTTAAGTGCCGAAAGCAATATACGCTTATGATTTACAGACGCAGGATTCATTTGTCAAAAGTAGGAATAACGCTAAAACGTACAAAAACAATGTGTTATTTCAATGAAAATTTTGTTCGAATTAATTTTTTATTAAATTTATGCAATCCTAGTATTACAATCTTATGAAATTACGGTTAACAGTTTGTACCTCACTACTAATCCTTTCTTCTTCTGCTATCAATGCACAAGGATTTCAGGTTAATTTTCAGGGTCAGAAACAACAGGGAATGGGATTAGCAGGAACAGGTCTTTATGTGGACGGTTCCAGTCTGTTTTACAACCCCGGATCTGTTGCACTATCTGATGAAAATTCATTCAATGTCAATTTTACCCCGATTTTTGCCAATACACTATACGTCGATTCGGCTACAGGTGATGGATACAGAACAAATTCCCCAATGGGAACCCCCTTTTCTGCTTATGGCGTGTTCCAGTTTAAAAAAGATGCCCCATTAAAGCTAGGAATCGCTGTGTATACTCCTTTTGGAAGCACAGTTGAATGGGAAGATAACTGGATCGGAAGATTTGCTCTTACACGACTTCAGTTATCGTCTGTTTTCATTCAGCCAACCGTTTCATACAGAATTACAGAAAAACTGGGTTTGGGACTTGGATTAATCGTCAGTACAGGGTCTGTCAACCTTCAACGGGATCTTCCTGTACAATTTGCTGATGGAACGTATGCAAGTGCAGAACTTTCGGGAAAAGCTCTCGGATTCGGACTTAATGCAGGTATTCAGTTTCAGGCAACGGAAAATCTTGGTTTCGGTTTTACTTACCGATCGCGAATCAATATGTCTGTAAAATCCGGTAGTGCTGATTTTTCGGTTCCCGGTTCATTGGAAGCTAATTTTCCGGACGGACCTTTTGAGGCAACGCTTCCGCTTCCGCAAGTATTTACACTTGGTGCTTCGTACAAATTCGCAGAAAAGTGGACTGCAGTTCTTGATATTAATTACGTGGGATGGCAGGCTTATGACACCCTTGCTTTTGACTATGAAACCAATACCCCCTCTCTAACAGACACCCGATCAGCCAGAGATTACAAAAGTATTTTTGCTTTCCGTGGAGGGGTTTCCTATGATGTTATAAAGAGTCTCACTTTACGCCTTGGTGGAGGATTTGGTTTTACACCAGTTCAGGACGGATACCTTACTCCTGAAACACCTGATGCGAACCGAATATACGGTACTTTCGGAATAAGCTACAAAATAGGAGAACACTTCTGTATTGACGCTTCACTGTACTATACACAAATGAAAAGAGGAGATACAAATCAGGAAACAAACCTGAGCGGAACATACGCAACCAAAGCCATTGCTCCGGGAATTGGTATTATCTACAAATTGTAAACCTATGAAAACAAATACGCTATTATTTATATTGTTTACCGGTTTAGTCTTCATTTCCTGTAAACCGAAATATGAAGCCGAAGAAAACTCTCCCGGAGAAATGAACCCGGAACGGTTTGTAATGATTGGTGGTGGAACGACTGCAGGCTATATGGATAATGCCCTTACAGCCAAAGGTCAGGAGAGTTCTCTTGCTCAACTTATTGCAAACCAGCTATCACTTGCAGGAGGCGGAGATTTTCGGCAGCCTTTGGTAAGTTCCGGTTCGGTTGGGATTGGCTTACAAGGAAACTCCGCGTTACAACTTGGCTATAAAACGGATTGTAAAGATGCGACCTCTCTTTCTCCTGTTCCATTGGCGGAAAACGGAGATATCACTATTTTTCAGGATCAACTCTACCAATCCGGAAGTTCGTTTGGTAATTATGGTATTCCGGGGATGCTTATTGACAAAACGACCCTCTACGGATATAGCAGCGAAAACTTGTTCTACGCACGGTTTGCCTCTGAAGCCAATGCTACGGTATTGGGAGACGCCGTAGCTACATCTCCTACCTTCTTTGCTTTGTATCTCGGGGAAGAGGACATCCTTTACTATGCAAAAACAGGTGGTCTGACAGGCTTGATTCCTCCAGCCAGTTTTGAAAGTGTTTATCGTGCCGTTGTTACTGCACTTACGGGTACAGGAGCAAAAGGAATTGTCGCAACCCTTCCGGATGTCACACAAACTCCATTTTTCAGAACAATCCCTACAAACGGCTTAACACTGGACGCCGCTTCTGCTGATCTGTTAAATAGTATTTATTCCACGGTGGGTATCTCTTTTCAGGTGGGAGCCAATGCATTCGTTGTCAATGATCCGGGTGTTAATGCGTTTAACGCCAGAAAAATACTTCCTGATGAGTATTTGTTACTTAGTCTTCCATTGGACTCTGTAAAGTGCCATCAAATGGGATCTGTATTTCCCATTAAAAATCAACATTATTTATCATTAGATGAAATTCAGAACCTTCAGGATCACATAACTGCTTATAACTCGATTATCAGGGAAATAGCGGCTGAGTACGGTCTTGCTGTTGTTGAAACCGGACCTTTTTATGAAAATCTTCAAAACGGATTTGTATACAACGGTGTTACTATGAGTTCAACTTTTGTTTCAGGGGGAGCTTTCTCTCTGGACGGGACGTCTTTAAACGCAAAGGGGAATGCGCTCCTGGCAAATGAATTTATAAAAGTTATTAATGCAAAATTCGGGGCAACAATCCCACAAATCAATGCCGGAAACTTTAATGCAGTACTGTTTCCATAATTTATAAAAACCATAACATATGAAACGATTTCTATTACTACTTTTTGTTGGCGCAAGTTCTATACATGCGCAGACACCTTGCGAATCAGGAAGGTACGCAGAAGATGTTTTCGCAAACTTTGTCGTTACGAGCGACATTGAATACGGGTCAAACACAAATGCAGCCGGGAATACGACCACCCTTCTTCTTGATTTTTACGAGCCTGAAAACGATACGGAAACCGAGCGTCCTTTGCTGATTTGGGTGCATGGGGGAAGTTTTCTTGCTGGTTCAAAAACAGATATTGATGTAAAAACGTTTTCAGAGCGTTTTGCCAAAAAGGGGTATGCCTGTGCCAGTATTAACTATCGCCTGGGGTTTTTTCCCATTGATTCAACAAACGCGATAAAAGCTGTTGTGCGTGCTGTACAGGACTTAAAAGCAGCCATCCGTTTCTTCCGACAGGACAACTCAACAACCAATACCTATAAAATTGATCCGAATCGAATTTATATCGGAGGAAGTTCTGCCGGTGCCATCACGGCTCTGCATGTAGCTTATTTATCGGATGAGTGCGAGATTGAAGATTATCTTGATGCTTCAGCTTTATCCGCATTAGGTGGATTAGAAGGAACAAGTGGTAACCCGGGGTATTCAACCGAGGTTTCTGCTGTTATTAACGGCTGTGGGGCATTAGGCAGATACAGTTGGATGGAGGCCGGTGAGGTTCCTTTGTGTTCAGTTCATGGAACAGATGATGGAACCGTAAAATACAACCGCGGGCTAGTCAATCCAGGGATTCCAATTATGTACCTTGACGGAAGTCGTATGCTTCATGAGCGAGCTTGTGCTATCGAAACCGAAAACGCTTTTTATACTTTTAACGGTGCTCCACACGTTCCTTATGCAGGTACCGGAGCAGCACAACTGGCATACATGGATACCACTGTTAATTTTATACGAGACTTTCTTGTGAAACAACTCGGGTGTACAGAGACAGAGCTTCAACCGGCTAACAACTGGGCAGAATCAGCTTACCTCTATCCAATTGATTACTGCGACGGAAGTCCGGTTAATGAAGTTTGTCCGTTGGCCGGAATTACGACAGCGGAGCTTACACAGTGGAATATGTACCCCAACCCAGCATCTCACCAGATAACAATAGAGCTTGAAACAACAGGAAGCTATTTTGTTGACATCTATGATCTGACGGGACGAATCGTCTATCGTTCAGAAGTAAGCCAGGGAGCACACACAATTGCAACCGATTTGTTTAATTCAGGTAATTATTTTGTTCGTATAACCGATCAACAAACATCTTTGTCTGAAACGAAAAAACTTATAATCCAGTAAAGTAAACTATTCTTTTCATGAATAGAAAAAGCCGGGACAATTTGTTGTCTTCCGGCTTTTTTCATTTTTTACGCGTATTATTAAAACGACCAGTCGTGTTGATCTAACTCCATACAACAAGCCGTCAATAAATCAATTGAAGCCTGGATATCATCCTTATGCGCCATTTCTATCACCTGATGTAGATGACGTGTAGGAATAGAAACTGCGCCTGCAATGGATCCGCCTTCTGTCATCCGTTGGATTCCCGCTGTATCGGTACCTCCGGCTGTTAAAATTTCGGGCTGCCACTTGATTTGTCTAGCATCTGCGGTTTTCTTCATGAAATCTACCATTCTGTAATCACAAATTGTACTGGCATCCATAATTTTTATCGCTGTACCCTCACCCAGTTTCGTGATCATTTCATGAGGAGCAGCACCCGGCAGATCAAAAGCAATAGTAGTGTCCAGACCAAAGCCAAAATCCGGTTTTATCCGGAGAGAAGCTACATTTGCCCCACGAATTCCAACTTCTTCCTGTACAGTGAAAACGCCATATACATCGTAAGGGACTTCCCTTCCTTTTAGCTGACGTAAAGTTTCAAGAAGAATAAACACAGCCAAGCGGTTGTCTAGCGATTTAGAGTTTACGCACTCACCCATTTCAATAAACTCCCGTTCGCGGGTTATAGGGTCTCCTATTTTTACATACTTTTCTATTTCTTCTTTTGGTAATCCCGTATCAATGAAATAATCAGACAATTTAGCCACTTTATTTCTTTCCTCCGGACTCATTACGTGTATCGGCTTACTCGCCATAACACCGATGATGTCTTTTTTTCCGTGAATGATCACCCGTTGGGCAGTAAGAGTTTTGGGGTCAAATCCTCCCAGTGTATGAAAACGGATAAACCCTTTGTCATCTATGTGCGTAACCATGAACCCGATTTCATCCATGTGGGCACCAATCATTACTTTTTTATCTCCTGTTCCCCGCTTGATGGCGTACACGTTACCCAGGTTATCCGTTTCCACCTCATCAACTAAACCTTCCAGTTCCTGAAGAACCAGTTTTCTCACTTTTTGTTCAAAACCAGGAGCTCCTGGAGTTTTACAAATTTCAGCCAGTAATTTTATATTCATTGCCATATCTTTGATCTGCTTGGTAATGCCGCGAATTTAGTCAATTTTCTATGGTTTTGATTACGCTCTTTTGAGGAGACTATTTATTTTGCACTGGTAAAGTTATGAGGTTATGATACGTATCCGACATCGATTCTCAAACAACAGTATTCATCCGGAAACAGAGATACTAATTCTGGGAACCTTTAATCCTGACACACCCGGAAACGAGGCCAATTTTTTCTATAGCCGGAGTAGAAATCACTTATGGAAACTCCTTCCCGTAGCATTTAATGAAACCTCTCTCAAACAAGCAGAACGGAAAGAAAAGCTACTTTTCTGTGCAAAACACCGAATAAGTTTTATAGACCTTATTGAGGAAATAGAAGTAGAGCCTGGACAGGAAATCAATTATGCTGATGAGTATATTGATGGAAAAGTAACCCTATGGCAAGATGTACTTTCGGTTATGAAGGGGTTGGATCATTTAAAAAAAGTAGGCTTTACACGAAAAACGTTCGCCAAAATACCACACATCCGACAACAACTTGTTCCTGTTTCGGATTATTGTACAAACAATGGTATCTTTTTCTCTCATTTAACTACTCCGGCTCGTATATACAGTAAGGAAAAACAAGATGAATGGACTCGTTTTCTGACTCAATAAATCGTAACTTACCTGTGCTTTTTTGTACATTTGAATAACTGGGTTTTGTGGCACCAGACGTGCTATTCCAGAATCTTTCCAGTATTTGCGTTTAAAATTGCAGGAATGAAAATATTGATCGTTGAAGATGAGAAAGAGCTGTCAGACGTTATTGCCGGTTCATTGGAAAAAGAGCATTTTGTAGTTGAAACGGCTTGTGATTTTCATTCGGCATCTGAAAAAATTGCGTTGTATGAATATGATTGTATTCTTCTGGATATTACGTTACCGGGAGGAAATGGATTACAATTACTGGAAGAAGCAAAGCGAACAGGAAAAGAGGAAAACATTATCATTATTTCTGCCAAAAACTCTTTAGAAGATAAGATCTCAGGACTTGCTTTGGGAGCTGACGATTACCTGACAAAACCCTTCCACATTGCTGAACTTAATGCACGGATAAAAGCTGTTCTCCGCAGGAAAAAACTGGATGGAAAGAACATTATTGAAATTGCTAATCTGTCAATGGATATTAATGAACGACTGGTAACTGTAAGTGGTCATCAACTTCAGCTTAACCGGAAAGAATTTGATATTCTTAATTATTTCCTGTTTAATAAAAACCGATTGGTGACAAAAACAGCACTTGCTGAGCATGTTTGGGGAGATAGCATTGATAATGCTGACAACTTTGATTTTATCTACTATCAGATGAAAAACCTGCGAAAAAAACTTCAGGAAGCTGCTGCTGCAATAGAAATTGAGTCCGTGTATGGCGTGGGGTATAAACTCGTTGAAAAATGAAACTACTCAATCAGTCTCTAAAATACCTGTCAATTTCCATCCTACTGATTGTAAGTTTCTGGTCAGTTATTTTTTATGTGAATATGATTGACGAAATTCACGACAGTATAGATGACGGTCTGGACAATTACAAATTATTGATTGTTCAGAAAGCAGATACGGACTCAACATTACTGTCAAAGCGTTATTTTGATGAGAGCAACTATGCAATCCGGGAAATCAGCCAGTCTGCGGCAATCCGGGTGAAGGACACCTACGTTGATACACTCATGTATATGCCGGATGAAGACGATCTGGAACCGGTTCGTATGCTGACTACTGCTTTTGAAAATAATGGTCACTATTATGAGCTAAAAGTCATCAATTCGATGGTGGAAGAGGACGATCTTATTGAAGATCTTTTCTGGGCTGTTTTCTGGTTATATATCATACTGGTTGTCAGTATTATTCTGATCAACAATGTTGTCCTTCGTCGTTTATGGAAGCCTTTTTATAATTTACTGGATCAGGTGAAGCGTTTCCGGTTGGGGCAAAGTCGCGAACTTCCGGCCGTAACAACAAAAACAAGAGAGTTTAACGATTTACAACAAGCCGTTAACACACTACTTCAACATAGTTTGGAGACATTTGAACAACAACGACAGTTTATAGAAAATGCTTCACACGAATTACAAACACCTTTGGCTGTTGCTACCAATAAGCTTGAATTACTTTTGGAAAAAGGAACTTTGGAAAATGAGCAGGCTGAAAATATCTCTCAGGTTCTCCAGATGATTGAGCGTCTGGTGCGCCTGAACCGATCTTTATTACTACTTGCCAAAATAGAAAACCGGCAGTTCTTCGACAACCGAACCGTCTCTGTAAACGAAATAATTCACCAATCCGTTGAAGATCTGGAAGACTTTTCCGCATTTAAGAATGTGAAAATCACTGTTAGTCAAACCACAACAATAGAAGTTTTCGCTGATGTAGCTTTAATAGGGATCATTGTCTCCAACCTCATCAAAAATGCAATTTTTCACAACGTGCCTGACGGGCAGGTTTTTATTTCTGTTGATGGAAACAAAATCCGGATTTGTAATACCGGAAAAAACGAACCGCTAAATGCCGAGAACGTTTTTAGCCGGTTCTTTAAGTCAGATGCTGAACAAACCGGAACGGGTTTAGGACTGGCAATTGTAAAAGCCATCTGCAAGCTGTATGATTTCTCTGTTCACTACTCATACGAAGGAGGGTTACACTGCTTTGAAGTTCGGTTTAAATAGCTTTTTCTGACAGTTTCTCGTATTCCAGAATGTTTACAGATTCGTTTTGTTGTTTTGCTCCATGAAAGGATTAACGACAGCGTATATAAAGGAACTTGCCGCCCTACTCTTTCTATATGTTCCGGTAGTGGCACAGACACAAACGGACACAACGCAGCAAGTACGTCCCAAAGTAGCACATGCCGAACCGCTTTATGTGGATTTAGTGAGGGATCTGGGAGCCCGAAAAGGAGAACGTGAAATTAATGTCGGGGCTGAGTTTTCAGCAACCGGAAACTATAACGAATATAATCTGTTTGCCGAATACGAATGGGCACCTGTTCATCGTTTGGGGTTTGAAGTTGAAGCGGTATTTTCCTTTTTTAGCCGGACGGACGAAAGTGAAGAAAACGTTCCCACAAATAAACCGGATCGGCTAAAGCTCGCCACCCAGTATTCCTTCTTTGTTTCTGAAACGTATAAAACAACTCTTGCCCTGGGATATATGAACGAATTTGAATTGACCGACTACCCAACATTCAGTAAAGGCCAGTGGGTTTCAGGAAATGTCTACAGTCCTTTTTTTGTTGCTGCCAAAAGGTGGGGAAACCATTTTCATACACTGTTGTACACCGGTCCGCAGTTTCATCAAAATTTTGCTTCAGGAACCCTGACAACCTCCTGGCAAATAAACACTTCTCTTCATTATATCCTTCCCAACTCAAAACACTTTTTGGGAGTAGAGGTAAACAAAACATTTGGTCAGGGACACTTTGATTTGTTTATTCATCCTCAACTAAAAATGAAATTATCTAACCGTCTGGCTATCGGGTTTGTACTGTCCTTTCCGACTAACAAACGCACACATGGATTCGGGTCTTTTATGCGGATAATCTATGAACCCTAGCTTTCCAGATTGTTTCCAGATTCTCCATTTACCTTTGCTCTAAATAAAAACAAAAAGATATGAAAAAGTACATGATGCTATTGACAGCAACCTTGTTACTCGCTGCAAACAGTAGTTTTGCTCAGGATATTCCACAAAGTCAGGTTCCTTCTGTAATCGTCAACAATTTTCAGAAGAAATTTCCTAAGGCGTATGATATCGAATGGGAACTTGACGGAACACTTTATAAGGTTGAGTTTGAGACCGGACGCATTTCAAAAGATCACGATGCCTGGTATGACAAAACAGGAGCACTGGTGCGTCTTAAAGAGGAAATAACGAAGGAAGAATTACCACAAAAAGTGCTGGAATCTATCAAGCAGGAATTTAGCGGTTATCGAGTGGATGATATAAAACGAGTTACCGAAGGAAGTGAAGTTTATTACCGGGTTGACCTGGAATCTTTTTCGGAAGAATGGAAAGTTGTATATGCTGAAAACGGTAAACTCATCAGTAAAGTAGCAGATTGATTTATTCAAAAGTCATAGTATCTGTTGGTATTACTGTTATTTGTTTATTCGGCACAAAAGGACTCTCACAAATCAGCTCGCCGGGAATGGGAGATGCCAAAATGGCGAGTTGGTTTGCTCTGGGTTTGAAACAGAATTTTGGCCGGGAAAAGAAATGGGCATCGGTTTCGTATGTTGGATTAGGCAGAAAAAGCAATCCGGATGAATACAACCTGGTACACAAACCCTCCATTTTTGTCATAAACCAGGAATTTTTTCACCAATTTCATAATCGTTGGCAGTATTCCCTTGGTTTCAGTTACCGAAAACAGCATGAGTACACCTCAACATATCCTTATATCCACAAAAACCCTGAATTCCGGCAGGAACTCCGTTTTTATGGTAGAATCCGTTATTCGTTAGGAAATGATCCGGTAAAAGCGACTTTTCAAATCAGAGAAGAATTCCGGAAATTCTATGGCCCCCGTTTTCGGTCTTTTTCAGAAGACTTACAATTCCGTTCCCGTTTACGAATGCAACTCACATGGAGTATCAATTCTACAAAAACACATCGTCTTATCGCCAGTGCTGAAGCTTTATTTTCTATCAGTAAAAAGCATACTCCGGAACAATGGACAGCATTTGCATATCGCGAAAGCCGTTTTTCCCTCTATTATTCATTGCACCCCATGTCAGTTCCGGTTACATTCAATATTGGCTACATGAACAATCTTTTGGGCAATCATTCTCCCCACTCCGTTCACTACCTTGCATTCGACATTATTTTTACAAACGTATTTTCGTCTCAAAAGGTAAAAAGTCAATA
>NZ_CFIGVI010000038.1:20937-30176 GCF_984588085.1 Wandonia sp. | reverse complement strand
TATATCATCATTTTCACAAACGGTAGATGGAGCCATCGTAAAATCAGCTACAGGATAGGGTGCATTTCCTACTGTAATAGATGCCGTAATAGAACATGAAACACCAGTGACAGGAACCATTTCTACTTCATAATAACCTCCCGTTGTAACTGTAATACTCTGAGTGGTTTCTCCCGTACTCCATAAATATGATGCTGCACCATCCGGAGCTGTCAATGTTAACGGATCGCTCCCACAAATAAATGTTCCTCCCGTAGATGTTATAACTCCAAATGGTCGACAAGTAGCATCAACATAAGCATACCCGTAGTGTCCGGACTGAGAACAGTCTGCTACCCGGAATTCGATCGTTACGTTCTGACCAATATAAGATGTCAACGGAGCAAAAGCTGTTTTCCAGTTCTGATACAAAACATCATTCCCCGCATTAATGAAATCAGGATTACTGGCAGTAGACTGAACACTATAACTTCCACATGGGATATCATTACCATTTTCGTCATATAATCGTACAATAAAATAGGGTTGTTCTGCCAACGGATGTCCCGGCTCTTCAACCACCACAGCATAACTGTAAGTAAATATTGCATTACTCATATCTACCAGATAGGTCTGCTTTAGCATTGCCACATTTGCCCCGCTAGATGCCCCATCTCCAATTCGTGCCGAATACTGGCCTCCATCAGGGTTTACACGAGGAATTCCAACAACAGGATCATTACCTCCATTCATAATCTGATGCTGACCTCCCGGAGCAACAGTATTAGCACCACTTACTCCATAGGCATTTCCAGGATGTGTTCCTGCGGTCAGTTCCCACCCATTAAATGTACCGTCTTCAAAATCCATATTCTCACAGGGTCCGTTCATTTCTCTGGAACGTAAAGAATACTCTTCTTCTGTTCTTTCTTTACTGAACGGAATCAACTCTATCTCTTGCTCCAAATTCGCAATCCACTTCTTATATTCTTGATATACTTCTTCCAATGAATCAATTTTACCTGACTTCAGATTTTTTGCAAGATTTTTTGCAAATACTGTTCGTCGTTTTATTATATGATCCACCGTTTCCCTGTGACTTTGACGGTATAGGTTTAATTTTAGATCATCTGAAATTTTAAAAAACGACAACTCCCCTGCAATATAATCGGTAATCTCACCAACCGTAGATCGTTTTACAAATGACATTGCTTCTTCCTCTGTATGCACATGAAAATGATCTTCCTGCCCTACAACTCTAGGTACCCACAAAACAAACAGAACAAGCAAATAACAGCTGTACTTTTTCATAACGCTTCAAAAAATCTAAAGATGTCAGACAGCTTTGTTATCTAAACAGTTCGTTCGAACCATCTGTTTCACCCTTTGTGAAGCTTTCCTCTATATTATCTGAAAATACAGGTATATGCTTATGAGAAACCGAAAATCCGGTCAGGCTCATCCATTGAAGTGTAACAAACAGAATGAAAAACAGCAGTCTTTCCATCTTCTTGAGTAATAGTAATTTGTTAGTATCAAGTACGCTTACCTTGGCAGGTAAGCGTACCATTGTAAAAATACTGATACTTTTCAGGTTTACATAAAATCCACACCTGATATTTCTATCTCAAAACAGATTTGCTAAATACTGTCTGTTTTTCAAACAATTATCACAATATTCTAACTACACATTAATAATGTTATATTGGAGTTTTAACGCAATAAAGTTACATGACCTGTAATCACCTGTCTTTTATCCACCCCTTTTACTTTATAAGTGATTTTCCAAATATACACCCCATCCTCGGCAATGGTACCTCCATACGTTCCATTCCAACCTACGCGCGCATCATTTGATTCAAAAAGAACTTCTCCCCACCTGTTAAAGATCAGTAAAGTATAACTGTACGGGTCAAATCCTTGCGTAAATATGGGCTTAAACTCTTCATTAAAATCATCATTATCAGGTGTAAAAGCATTCGGCACATAGTATAGTATTTCTTCATTTACTTTTACTAACCTGGTCGTTGTATCTGTACACCCATGTTCAGAATAAGCAATTAACGTCACAATGTAGTCTCCCCCCTCATTAGTAGGGAATTCATGAATAGGAGAAAATTCGGACGAATGTGCTGAATTATCACCAAAATCCCAAAAATAAGTAGATGCTCCAGAGGTTTCATTCACCATTTCTGACTCCCATTTAATTGTAGACAACACATTCGGTGTAGGCGTAAAATCAGCTATCGGATAAGGATATGCACAAATATAATTTGGAATGGTAGCCGTATTTGTACAACCTTCAACAGTTGTTACTGTATACGAAACTGTGTAACATCCTGCATTTGGATAGGAATGCGTCACCTCATCACATGAATTAGATGTAGATCCATCTCCCAAATTCCATAAACATGTTGCTATATTACCTGTAGCCTGTGCTGTGAAATTAGTGTGCACAGGTAAACAACCGTCTAACGTGTCGGCAACGAAACTCACTTGTGGTGTCGGCACCCAGTTTACATACATATCATCCGTATTCTGACAACCATTGTGGTCTGTACCAATAACAGTATAGGTACCGGATTGAGTAGGTACAAAAGGAATTCCATCAACCACATTGTTGTCCCATTGATAAGAAACAGCTCCACTTCCTGTAAGGACAACTGTAAATCCTTCACAAACTGTTATGTCATTTCCTGCTGACACAACCGGAAGATCATATACTTCAATCCGAACTGTTTGATCAAGAGATTGTCCGCAAGTAAGAGGAGAGCTTTCCGAAACATAATTCAAATTATATTCGTAAACTCCCGCCTGAGAAGTAGGAACCGTTATTGTAACATCCGGACCTCCTGATGACTGAACAGTCTGATCAGCCCCTCCATTGATTGCGTAAGTAAAAGTGAAAGGTTCAATACCGTTTACTCCTTCAAATAAAATCTCAGGTTCGGGATCATTTAAACAAACATTTACTGACCCTGAAATAGTAGCTGTAGGTAGCGGATGAATTTCAATATCAATATCATCGGCGAGATCACTGGAACATCCATTATCATCTACAACCCGTGTCAGATTATAGGTGTAATTTCCTACGACATTGGTTGGCGCATCTACAGTCCCCTCACCATTAGCATCAGAGACGGTTGTCAACTCTGCGCCGCCGTTAATCGTGTAATAAAAAGTATAAGGAGCAGTAGCATTTTGCCCTTCAAAGACAACCTGAGGATCCGGCTCGTATTGACATAAGTCTACTGCCCCTGAAATAGTTGCTGTAGGTAATGGCAAAATATCAACTGTTATTGTTTCATTGAGTTGCTGAGAACAAGCAGAAACGGATGATTCCAATACATTTGTTAAGTTATAAACATATGCTCCCACAACATCTGATGGAGCATTTAGTGTAACAGAATTCTGTCCTGCCTGAGTAGAAATCGTTTGATCTGCTCCTCCATTGATAGAATAAGTAAATGTGTAAGCTGATGTTCCATTACTTCCTTCAAAAGTAACTACCGGATTAGGTGCATTTTGACATACAGCAACATCCGATGCAATTGTCGCCTGAGGAACTGTGTTTATGTTTATAGTAACTGTTCCTTGTTGATTTTGTCCACAAGAAGCCTGATCTCCACCTTCAACACTAACCAGATCGTACACAAATGTTCCATCTGTTGTAGTTGGTACATTTACAGTAGCTGTATTACTTCCCGAAGGAGAGGTAACAGTTTGGGGAGATCCATTATTTATTGTGTATGTAAAAGTATACGGTTGAACCCCATCCGCTCCGGTAAATGTAACCTGTGGCTCTGCATCTCCTACACAAACATTTACATCACCTGCAATGGTTGCAGTAGGCAACTGATTCACCAGAACAGGAGAAGTATATGAGTCATAACAACCATCCTCTGAATAAACGGTAAGAGTTACATTATAATTTCCCGGATTCGGATAATTGTGCTCCGGTAAAGTATAGGTTCCCGTAGTTTGATTCACCCCGGTTATTCCACCTGTAGAATGTGGTGTCTGGATTCCATCACCGAAGTCCCACTGGTAAGAACTAATTACTCCGTTAGTACCGATCGTTGTCCCGTCAGTAAACTCAACATCCTGACCTTCGCAGATAATTGCAGCGTCCGGAGTAAAAGTAGGTTGTGGAACAGGAAACGGAACGATATCTGCCTCTACCAGTACCGCGCAGTTTGCCCCCTGAACAGGAGTCACGTTACATGAATAATGTCCTGCTGTAGTTACTGAAATCTCGCGAGTCGTTTCTCCTGTATTCCATAAATACGCTGCAGCCCCATCAGGAGCACTCAAAATAGTTGCTTGTCCCTCACAACGTGCTTCAATTTCCATTACATGACAATACGCATCAACATATGCATACCCATAATGTCCGGATTGAGAACAATCTCCAACAGAGAACTCCATTGTAACATTTTGCCCAACATAATTTTCCAACGAAGCAAAAACAGTCGTCCAGTCTCTATAAGTAACATTCCCCTGAGTATTCCACCCCGGTTGACCATCTCCCCCGTATGCCTCATACTCTGCACAAGAGATACTCTGTCCATTTTCATCGTACAAACGCACACGCACAAAGGGTTGTTCCCCGGCCGAGTGTCCTGGATCCTGCAAAATGGCGGCATACGAATAGGTAAACACCGTACTTGCCGCATCCACCTGAAAAGTTTGCACCAATGCTCCGGCGCGTGCTCCGGTTCCGGTTCCATCTCCAACACGAACAGAACAATTCCCTCCCGCAGGATTAACTCTTGGGACCCCTACGACAGGATCATTCCCTCCATTAACAATAGCATGCTGACTATTTGCTCCACCAGGAACACACATTACCTGATTAATAATTTGAAAAGGATTGTTATTTACTCTACCACAAATCGTTTCCCATCCTGTAAAGTTACAGGTTTCAAAATCTGCATTTTGACACGGTTCTCCTGCCGCTCTGGAACGATTATTCATCACATCTTCCTGACCTTCTTCTATCGGAATCCTGTAATACTTCCCGATAACAATGAAACCTTCCTCGTAAACCGGTTCAAAAAGAAGTTCGTCCCTATAGACTTCTATTAATTCAAAAATTCTGTCAGAAGCTAACTCAACGGAAAGCTCTCCTTCACAGATTTCATCTACAACTTTTCTCTGAATAAAATCAACCATGACCCTATTGAAACGGTTAAAATCATCTAGAGAGAAATCGTATCTCTCGTTAAAATGTTGAGGAAAACCAATTGAAATAAGGTGTCCATCTAGTTGATCACCCGCTTCCTCTCTACAACTCACCAATTGTGCATCATGATTATGATCATGACCCTGGTGATTCTCCTGCGCACTCAATCCACCGCAGCTAATAACAGCTACCATCAAAGTAGTTAGTAGAACTTTCATAATACCTAAAATTTCGGTTAGTAAACACCCACTTGCTTTTGTAAAAAATACTTCAGCCCAAATAATAACGAGAAAAAAACGGAGGGGTTGCCTACTTTGGGGTTAATCCTACTTTTTTATCAAAAAAAGAAAAGAGGATCAGGTTACCTTTTTACGAAAAAAAAGGAAAACTGTACAGAATTTTCGACAGATTCTTCTACACTATAATACGCTGTAGGAATCCAATTATCTATCTTTTCAGACGAATATTTTGTTACGCTAAATGCACTCTTTGTTGACTGTTTAGTTAGTGCTGTTGGTTTACCAGTTATCAAACTAAAAACGGCTGCTAATCTCCAGGAAAGCCCCATTAATAGTTTATTTACACGAATTGTTGGTCGCTTTTTCCCCAAAGCATCCGCTATGGTATCAAATAGTTGTTTATAGGTTATGTTCTCACCTATAATCAAAAAACGCTCAGAGGAAATCTCCGAATCCATTAAGGCTAACATTCTTTTTGAGACATCACGGACGTCTACAATTGCATTAGCACCCGGAGGATAAAACCGAAGTCCTTTATGTATTGCCCTAAAAATCGTAAGCGAACTTTCATTCCAATCTCCGGGTCCCAAAATAACACATGGATTAACAATTACTGCATTCAGACCTTCCTCAACACCTCTCCATACCTCTTTTTCAGACAAATACTTAGAAACGGCATATCCGGTTGTATCTGGATTTTGCTCCCACTTATCTGTCTCCACAACATCTTTATTCTGATTCCGGACAGATTTGCCAACGGCAGCAGTAGAACTGACATGACAAAATTTTCGTACGTTATGATCAATACTTAAATTAACCATATTCGCCGTTCCGTACCGATTAGTCGTTATCATTGAAGAAAACTCCCGTCTTCTAAAGGAAACGGTTGCAGCACAGTGATACACATCAGAAACACCATCAAAAGCCTTTTCCAATTGAAATACGTCGAGTATATCACATTCAAACCACTCGATTAAACTCCATTTTTCTTCAACGTTCTCCGGATCATAAAATTCAAACAATCTCCTTACCAGACTGATCTTGTTTTTGTTTCTGAACAAAGCACGAACATGACGACCTTTTGCAGTCAGATCATATAGCACATGCATCCCTAAAAGCCCGGTAGAACCTGAAACCAAATCCATTTCACGAAGATAGTCTTTTATAGCTTTCATCCTTCCTTAAAAGCACCTTTTGCAAATTTATTTGGTTGGAAAAAATGAATTCTTATATTCGCATAGGATTCAAAATAAAATCTACTATGAAAAAACCCTTGTATGAACTAGTAATCTGCTGTACAGTTTTGTTTTTTTCACAGATTCAGATCGGCTGGTCTCAAGATGCAGAAACAATTATTGAAGATTCAACCAGTCAAAACTCAATCAGTATTGAAGCGCAGGAAAAATTCAACTCCGGTGTTGAAGCTCTTGAATCAAAAAACTTTGAACAAGCGGTTCTTGCATTTTCAGAAGCAATTACTCTGGCACCAGAGTTTTCTAAAGCTTTTTTAAACAGAGGATATGCGTATACGGAGTTGAAGGACACTGAAAAAGCGGCCTCTGACTTCACAAGATCTGTAGAACTAGACGCTACACTTCATCAGGCATTTTTTGAATTAGCCCTTATTGCAGAAAATTCAGATCAAACTGAAAAAGCAGTTGAATTTTACTCGCAGGCAATACAGGCTAAAGGAGATAATTACAAATATTATTACCAAAGAGGTCTTCTTTATTTCGAATCTGAAAATTATGAAAAAGCAAAAGAAGATTTTACTTCTTCAGTGTCTCTCAAAAAAGATTTTGCTTTCGGGTATAACGAAAGAGGAAGTACAAACAGAATGCTGGAACAATATGATGAGGCTATAAAAGATTACCAGTTGGCAACTCTTCACAATGACAAACTTGTTATTGCATTCAATAATTTAGGGAGTGTTTACAGAAAAAAAGGAGAATTAGATAACGCTATCCGTGCGTATGATAACGCATTAAAAGCTGAGCCTAAGAATCATCTTTCTTTAAATAATCGAGGATATGCAAAATTTGAAAAAGGAAATTATGCAGCAGCTATAGAGGATTTTAAAGCTGCGGTACAAGTTAAGAGTGACTATGCATACGCATACAACAACCTTGCTGCGGCACATATAAAATTAGAACAATTCAAAGAAGCTGAAAGCGCTTGTGATAAAGCGATCGGGATTGATAACGAATACGCATATGCATATTATAACCGGGGAGTAGCCAAAGAGATGTTGAGAAATGTATCCGGGGCATGTAATGACTGGTTAAGAGCTGCTGAACTAGGAGTTGCTGCTGCTCAAACGTATTACAAAAACTCTGACTGTAACAATCAATAAATTTTGATCAAAATGAAGAATCTGAATATACTACTTGCTTTCCTTTCGTTTTCATTCGTATCCATTGCTCAAAATGTTGAGTTCGATAAAAATCTTTTCAAAGACAGGAAGGATGAATTCAAAGCCGCTGTAAAAAATCTGGATGAGGGAAATAAACTATTGAACTACGCTCCATTTCCCCTATACAAACAAGCTTTACCCTTTTTTGAAGCAGCTCATGAATTTAACCCCAATAATGCTGACCTGAACTTTAAAATTGGTCTTTGCCACTTAAATTCCAATATGAAATTTAAAGCGCTTGAGTACTTTGAGAGAGCCTACAAACTTCAACCGACCGTAAACCCTGAAGTTCAGTATTACATCGGCCGGGGTTCTCAACTTTCACAGCAATGGGACAAAGCCATCAAAGCGTATGAGGCATTTAAGAATACGCTTAATACTAAAACCGACATGGAACGTATCATGGAAACGTCCAAACATATTGAAGAGTGTCGGAATGGTAAAAAACTAATGGTTAAACCGGTTCGGGTGTGGATTGACAATATGGGTAAAAACATAAATTCACAATATCCCGAATACGGCATGGTCATGAATGCAGATGGTTCAGAGATTTATTTTACCAGTCGACGCCCGAATTCAGCAGGAAATAGTAGTGATGATTTCGGAGGCTATTTTGAGGACATCTACATGTCAGAAGAAGCAGACAAAGAATATCAGGCTGCAAAAAACGTTGGTGAACCAATCAACACAAAGGGACATGACGCTACTGTTGCTTTGAGTCCTGATGGATCAAAAATGCTTGTTTATATTGACGATAAGGGAGATGGTAATATCTACGAAAGTGTACGAAAAGGATCAGAATGGTCTAAACCAAAAAAACTAAACAGCGAGATTTGCTCTCCTTACCACGAGCCTTCTGCCTGGTATAGCCCTGATATGCGAAAATTATATTTTGTAAGTGATCGCCCTCTTTCGGGAAAAGGAGCTCCAAAAGATAAAGACATCTACGTTGCATCGTGGGACGCAAAAAAAGAAATCTGGGCTACTATTGAAAGGCTTCCTGAAACGGTTAACTCTCCATACGATGAAGATGGGATCTTTATGCACCCGGACGGAAAAACGCTTTATTTCTCCTCTAAGGGACACAGTACAATTGGTGGCTATGATATTTTTTACTCGGTTCGTCAAGACGACAATACCTGGTCTACCCCTGTAAACATCGGATATCCGATCAATACTCCGGACGATGATGTTTTCTTTGTTGTTGCTGCAAATGGAAAAGATGCTTATATGACTTCATTCCGTGAAGATGGAATGGGTGAAAAAGACCTTTATAAAATCACTTTTTTAGGAGAAGAAAAACAACCTATGCTGAACTCTGAAGACATTCTTCTTGCCGGCAAAGGAGTTACTATGCGAGAAAAAGTAATCGAGCCTAAAATAGAAATTAAACGCAGTTCACTTTCCTTGCTGAAAGGTATTA
>NZ_CFIGVI010000038.1:0-20837 GCF_984588085.1 Wandonia sp. | reverse complement strand
ATCGAGCCTAAAATAGAAATTAAACGCAGTTCACTTTCCTTGCTGAAAGGTATTATTCGGGATAACAAAACAAAAAAACCTGTTATGGCTGCAATTGAAGTGATTGACAATGACAAGAATGAAGTCATTGCAGAATTCAACTCAGATCCGGTAACCGGAAAATATATGGTTTCTCTTCCCGCCGGAAAAAACTATGGAATAGCCGTAAAAGCAGAAGGTTATTTATTTCATTCTGAAAACTTCGACATTCCAAAAGAAAGTGATTACCAGGAATATGAAAAAAATGTTGATTTGAAGAAAGTTGAAGTAGGAGAAGTTATTGTGCTGCGCAACATTTTCTTTGATTTGAACAAATACTCGTTACGTCCCGAATCACAAAACGAACTGGATCGTTTGACGAAGTTATTGAATGATAACCCTAGCATACGTATTCAGATTAGTGGACATACCGACTCAAGAGGTTCTGACTCTTACAATAAAGATCTTTCACACAACAGAGCTAAGGCCGTTGTTGATTATCTGATTGATAAAGGAATCAGTTCCGGACGTTTGGAATATCAGGGGTACGGAGAGGAGCAACCTATTGTAACAGATGCTGAGATTGCAAAATTACGTCTTCCTCAGGACAAAGAAGACGCACATCAAAGTAACCGACGTACTGAATTTAAGATTATATCGAAATAACTTTTTTATTATTATCATTAGGAAGAGGTCATTTATCTAGTGACCTCTTTTTTATTTCAAAAGCCCCAGAGAATGATAGGTTTTGATAAGTGCCAACATATTTTTTGCATACAACTCAACTAATTTAACCCTCGCGGATATGTAATTCATTTCTCGTGAATTCACCAGAAAAAGAGAACTTTCTCCTCTCGAAAATTTCGTTTGTTCTCCCTGAAGCAATCTTTCTATATCTCTATAAGTCTGTCTGTATAATTCTAACTGCTGATTAGTAGCCCGCCACTCATTATTTGCCTGTTGAACTTTTATAGATAGCTGAACTTTCTTTTGTTCAAGCCCTAAATTAGCATCTTGTATGTGTAAATTAGCTAACTTCAATTCACCTCTCCCCTCTCTTAACAATATCGGTATTGAAAAATCAGCTCCCCATTTATAATTAGACAATGAATATTCAGCAAAAGGGTTACTACTGATTGGCTCATTTAATGCGTTGTATTTTAGATTAAGCTCCGGCTTCACTAATTCTAGTGCAACTCTTCTGTCTAATTGTAATTGCTCTATTTTTAACTGAGCTTTATTCAGTTCGGGGTGACTAACGAGTTGTGTCTCCCAATCAAGCGGAGGCGCCAAAAAAGGAAGTTCCTCCACAGGCATTTCTCCAACCGGAGGAATTACTCGTTCACCTAACTCAAGAGGGATACTACCTTGCTGCCAAAGATGGAGAGACAGTAACGCTTTTGCGTTCGCATATTCAAGTTCTGCCTGTTGTAACGAAAACTTTCTGTTTTGCACTTGTATTCCGGCTTCTAACGTGTCAATGGCCGGAATATCTCCCAATCGTGCACTTTGCCTCACTCCAACATAACGCTCTTCCGCAACCTGAAGGGCATCCCGATAAATTCCCATCACATTATACGCTGTATACCATTGCCAGTAGGCGGTCATTGCTTCCTGCAACACATCATTTTTGATCAGGTTTACCTCCTGCTCACTCATCTTGAGAGAAATTTGAGCTTTCTTCAAAGTAGCACGTCGCTTATCCATCAATAATCCCTGTAATATAGGAACAGATACCCCCGCGTAAGCTAACCCTGCATCCGGTGTTCTGTATTGAGGATTGGCATTTTCTCCCCGATTTTGTTCATATCCGGCGTATAATTCAATACCAAACCAGGTGGGAATTTTTATTCCCCCATCCAACAAACTATAGTACTGTTTTCCTTTAAAATATTTTTGTGTAATCTCTGCATATATGACCGGATCAAAGGCTCCGCGAGAACTAAGCACCTGCGCATCTCCCTTATCCAGAACAAGATCTGCCCGCATAAACATCGGATGGTGTAACCTGACAATTTCCAAATAGTCCGAAAAAGCAAAGCTTTTATCAACCGCCTCTTCTTCCTGTGTCCACCCCAAAAGAGGAAAACCTGCAAGTAGTACAGTATAAATTAATCGTATTCCACTATTTTGCTGTTTCATTCGTATTGCCTTTTTCTTGAAAAGAAGATGAATTCTCATAATAATCGGGCGGAAATCCATTAATCTGACGCCATAATTCATACCAGATTGGTACATCGTTAAGAAGTAACATATTATGTGTTCCAGCTCCTACACGAAGCGCATCTGGCCAGGGAACTTCATCCGGATCAGGTTTGACCATTACCCGGTAAAATCCATTAGGGCTTATAAAATTATCTATTGCAAAAATTTTTCCTCCGTAGGTTCCGAAACTAGTATTCGGCCACCCCGAAAAAACGATGGACGGCCACCCGTCAAACTGGATACGAACCCTTTGATTCAACTTGATCAAGGGGAGATCAATAGGCCGCACATACATCTCTACCGCTAAGTCGTAATGAGAAGGCATAATACTTACAATTTGCTCACCCTCTTTTATCGTTTCTCCAATTCCCGACTGAATAGCGCGCGTAACATACCCATTCTGGGGTGCTGTAATATAATATAGCCCTGATCGAACCGAATAATTAACGTATTGGTTTTGTAGCTTTGTTACGACAGCTTCAGCATCATACATACTGGATAAGGCAGTATATTTATCCGATTCAGCTTTTGCTATTGAGTTTCGGTATTCTGCCTGAATACTGGTAAGCTCTATTTCTGCATTTATTGCTTCATTCCTGCTGGACAACAACCCGCTTTCTGCTGAAATCATTTCTGCCTGGGTTTTCTGCATAGACATTCTTCTGTTCTCAAGATCAGTCAACGATTTTAATCCTTCATCATACAACTCCTGCATCCTTTCATACTGACGAACAGCAATCTCGTACTTAATTTTGACCGCTTCAAAATCAATTGAGTCTGCCACTACTTTTAGTTCCGCCTGTTTAAACTTATTCTTTGCCTGTTTAAGCTTTAACCCACTTGTTTGAAACAAAGCTTCAATCTGGATATCCAAAGCTTTTACCTTTTCCATGTACGACTGAACCGTCAGCTCTTTGGCTTTCAACTGCTCTTCCGTTCGGGATAGTAAGTTCGGATCAAAATACTCGTCCTTTACTTCTGAAATATATAGAATCGTATCTCCTTTAGTAACGTAATCACCTTCTCTTACAAACCACTTTTCTATTCTTCCGGCGATTACCGAGTGAATAGTCTGCGGACGTTGATCCAGATTCATAGTCGTAACACTCCCCCGGCCAGAGATATTTTGTGTCCAGGGAACAAACATGATAACAAGAACCAGAGCAAAAAACCAAATTAATATTCGGATAAGAACGCGTCCCGACTTCTTTGATTCAGCCCATCGGAGCGAAGGAATTTTCGATCTGTCAATATACTTACCAACTGTCTTTTCCGAAATATTAAGCATCCTTATACATTTTTAAGTTAGCAACCTGTTTTAACTTTTCATAAGGTCCAAAGTGGGTAAGTGAACCACCTTGCATAATTCCAATATTATTGGACTTCTTAGCTAAATATTCATCATTCGATATAGCAATTACCGTCCAACTATTCTTCTGATCAAGAAGGAAGTCTATTATTTTTTTCCGTTCTGCAATATCAAGGTGTTCAAAAGCATATTCCAAAAGTAAAAGTCGTGGCTTGTCAGCAATACTTCTGGCTATCAATAAACGTTGTACAATACTTCTTGGTAATTTCTTTCCTAAAGGCTCCAGGATCGTTTTATATCCTTGAGGCAAGGTCTTTACAAATTCTCCCAACCCGACCCCCTGCATAGCCCACTTCACATTTTCAAATGTGGCTTTCTCCCTTCCTATAGCAATGTTTTCCAGCAAAGTTCCTTCAAAAAGGTCTTCATCAATCAAACATCCGCCGATTTCTGACCGCAATGAATCCAGATTAAAATTGTCTCTCGGAATTCCGTTATATGAAATTGTACCCTGCTTTACTTTATATAAGCCCGCAAGAAGATGCATAAAAGTACTTTTTCCTGATCCGTTTTTTCCAGTAATCACAATATGTTCCCCGCTGTCAGCCTTGAAATTAATCTCTTTTAATACAGGGTCGATCGAGTCAGGATACGAAAATGTCACTTGATTTACCTCAACCTCCAGACCTTTATTTTTACATTCTTCCTCCAAATTAATTCCTTCTGTAGCTTCCAATTCAAGATCTGTTACCTGCCCTATTTTTTCAAGAGAGGTCAAAACATCATAAATAGTTTCGAGCGACAAAATCAGTTTTTCTACCGAATTAATTACTGTGATTATGATAATTTCAGCTGCAACAAACTGACCGATATTCATCAATTGCTCCATTACCAGAACTCCTCCAATTGCCAACAGCCCCAAAGCGACAATAACTTTGAAGAATATCATCAATGAGTATTGCTGAACCAAGACCTTAAAGTGACTTTCTCTCGCTTGCAAATAACTCATAACATGTTTATCCGAATTTTGCATTGGAAAATCGGTATTTCCCGCCATTTTAAAGGTCATATTAGTGCGGGCTGCTTCCTCCAACCAGTGTGCCAGAAGATATTTGTGCTTCGATTCTTCAAGACTGGTTCGCAAGCCTTTTTTCACAGTAATCCTAAAGATTAGATAAACTAATGCTATCAATAAAAATGAAAAAAGAATAAAAAACGGATGATAAAAAGAGAGTAGTATCAGCCCGAAAATCACATAGAGTCCCGCCGATGAAAAATCAATCAGAATTTTCGGAAGACCTTTCTGGACTGTAACGACATCAAAAAAACGATTCATTAATTCCGGCGCGTGAAACCTGTATAGTTCTTCCAGTTTTATTCTCGGGACACGAAAAACAAACTCAAAAGCTGCTCTGGCAAAAATCTTCTGTTGTAAATTTTCGGTTATCCTAAGTTGAAATATAGTTATCAATCCTGAAACTGCGATTCCAAGTGTCACAAAAGCAACCAATACAATCCATGCTGTAGATACTCTCCCTCCCTGAATAAGATTTATGATGGCCTGTATCCCCAAAGGGAGCGACAGGTTAACAAGTCCGTTAAAAACGGAGTAGATGTATACGTTCCTTATTTCAGGTGCATCGGGTTTAAGTAATCTCCAAAATCGTTGCCCGGGTTTCAGCTTCGATTCTTTAAACTCTGGCATATATGTCTTTATTTTTCGTTATACGGATTGCCTTTTTATTCTCACTATGCTTTCTAATATATTTAAAACCTGAGACATATGTAAAAACACCTGCTGATTTTATACATTATTAACACCAATAGTATGAATATGTTCACACCATTGTCCGCAAAATTAAATAAGATTTAAAAACTATGAAACAGGAGGAAATTATAACCTGAGTATCAGCTTAAGATTAAACAATCGTTGCGTAAGATAATTTGGAATGGCATAGTTCCTTCCTTCTACATCTTGCACCCAGGTTTGTGACAATACATTATTGATTCCTAATATATTGAAAACCTCAAGACTTAATTTAACATCCGAAAAGTTCCTCCAGAATTTTTTTCTACCCTCTTTTGGTTTCTTGTATAGAAAATCATAACTAACTCCAATATCTACACGCATATATCCTTTCTGGCGCAATGTATCCTGATACCTGTGTTCACCGGGAGGTCCATATGGTAAACGGCTTCCGAAAAGCCCGCTAAGCTGAACGCTTAACTGCTCTATTTTTGGCATACGATCCTGAAACAACACCCCGAAAGTAATCATCTGATCCGAAGGACGCGGAATATATCCTGGTGTATTTCGAGTGCTATCTACTGCAACATCATCAAATGTATATCCCGGATATATAGTGTCTCCAGCCTGGTTAAAGTAGACATAATACTCGTCGTTTTTTAGGTCTTCCATAGTTCTCAGGAATCCCAACTTAAAAAATGACTCTATCCCCTTAATAAATTGCCCGTTCAGATTCAAATCCGCACCGTATGCATAGGCCACCGCATCATTATTTGCAAAATACCGCAACCGCACATCTGAAATTTTATACGGATTCACGTCCCACAAATACTTGTAATAAACCTCTGCTGAAAATTTAAACGGACTCTCTCTATTCCACATATTGAAGAAAACATCTGTCCCGGCAACAACATGGACTGATTTCTGTGCAAGAACACTCGTATTCAACTGTCCGTCATAGGCTCTCAAATCTCTGTACAATGGTGGTTGATAATACAACCCTGATGCCAATCTGAATTTAACATTTCTACGGTAGACTTTTCCATTCCGGTAAAAATACATTCTCGGAGTATATACCAATGAAGCGCGGGGTGTTACCCAAAACTCATTATTCACCCCCGTATAACCTGATCTTACCCCAACATTAAAAGCCAATCGGGCAGGCACCCGTTCTAAAGTATCGATAAATTTTCTACGTTCCTTTTTACCAGATTCATTCCTGTAGACATCCTTCAGATGTACAATATGTTGATCCTTAACGAAATTCCAACGTAATGAATATCCCGCAAAACCAGTGACCCGGTATGTCTGCAGATTATGGCGTTGTTTTATCACATTCTTTAATTCCAGATCTCCGTTTGCATTTTGCGGGGAAATATAACCGGCACTATCTACCATTTCCCATTCACTCAAAATATCGTTAAAGAATTCTTTCTGAAACTTTGCCCCCCAATCAAGACTACTCTCCAATTGCCGTAACTTACCTGATTTAGCAAATTCTTTTCGTTTAAACTTTTTTTCTCCTGTATGATAAACCGATACAATGGTAGCTTTCAACCGGTTTCTTGAATGATTCAGGAAAGATCCTACTCCCAGTGTATTAACGGAATCTCCGAAATTTTCTTTTGCCGGATCGGTTTCCAACTCATTTATGTAATACTGCCCTAACACATCAAAGTTTTCCGACTCGTCAGTATTAAAAACACTCGCATAAAAATTCAACCGAAGAGATTTCGACACATCATATTCCAGTGATGTTGCCCCTGTAACTGTTCGAAAAAGAGTTACTTCCCGTCCGTCAAAATATACCTTAAAACTCAGTGCCTGATTAAATGTACCGAAGCTCGTTTCTCTCGTTTGTGGGACAAAGCTGAATTTATTGGAAGAAAAATGTCCCATAACATTCCAACGCAAGTTCTCTGTTATGTTGTAATGCGTTAGGAATTGTGCATCCCAGAAAACAGGATTATACTCTCCCTTTGTTGGGAGCGTGTTCAATAAATATCCATTGGATCGAAATCGTGCTCCCCCAAGAAAAGCAAATCTGTTCTTTCGCCCTTCAACATGCGCTTCAGCTCCAAGAAGTCCTGCAACCAAAGAAGCACGTGTCGAATCAGGGTCTCTGTATCTGATATCCAGTACAGAACTTAACCTGTCGCCATACCTTGCGTCAAATCCTCCCGCTGAAAAACGAATATCATCAACCAAAGCTGAATTTATAAAATTGAGACCTTCCTGTTGACCCGCCCGGGTTAAAAAGGGGCGATACACCTCAAAACCATTCACATAGATGAGATTCTCATCATAATTTCCTCCTCTAACATTATAATTTGCTGTCAATTCGTTATTGGATACTGCCGGAGTAATGTAGGCAAGTGCCTGAGTAACCCCGTTTGGTAAGGCAAAACTACTTATATCAAATGGAGGAAGTGTAACAATGGTAGGATCACTTTCAACACTACCTTTTCCGTAGACATCAACTTCTTTACCCAGTATCGATTCAATTTTTACAGCACCTAAATCCCTGACTTCTCCGTTCAGTAAATGCAGGTTTACCGTTCGCCTCGAAGTAACAAATGAAAAGACCAGTTGATAATCACGGTTGGACTCCAGTTCGATCTTAAAATTACCATTAAAATCGACCTTTGTCTGAACTGTTTTATCTGTACTTTGAATGGTTACACCTGTGATTCTTTCTCCAGCATCATCTACTACATATCCCTTTATAGTAGCGATTTGTCCCCACAAAGTGGAGCACCACAAAACAGGGATAAGAAGAAATAAACGCAGTATTTTTTGCATGGTGCCAAAAGTAACAAAAGCCCACGTTTAAACAGAAAAAAAATAGTTATATTGTAAAGATGTAGAAAAAGTACGTTATTGTCTCTTTAGCTTACCACTTTTCCATGATTCAATAAATTGTGCCCAGGCAACCGGATTCAACAGGTTATTAACAGGGAACTGCCCCCGTGAATACAATTGACTCTGTGCCTGTTGTCGTTGCCAGCTATATGTGAGACTGGCATCCGTAGTTAAACGACTTGCGGCTATAGCCAAATTTTTACCGGACAACTGCCGTTGCGCTCTTCGTATATCATCTTCATAAGGATCCATCTCAATAAAGGCTCGTGCAAATTCTTCCCGTGAAGGCCATGGATAAACCCGCACCGGTTTTGACATAAGCGTATCCGGATCAATCAGTTGAATCAAAGCATATCCGAATTCGGAAAGTGTATCCGGCACAATATACGTACTGGGCTTATAACCAATATAATTAAAGATCAGAGTATCTCCCGGTTTTGTTACCATAGAGAAATAACCGTAATAATCAGAAATAGTACCTCTTCGCGTAGTTTTATCATAAATAGCAGTAAACGGCATGCGTTCAAGGCTATCAGAACTAAGAACAACTCCTGACAACTGAATCAACCTCTTGTCATCTTCCTGCCCGAAAGAAAACTGACTATATCCTGTTAACAGGACGTAAATCAACAAAGCCGCAAAATATCTCATGCTTACAAGTTTACAAAGGTTTATCAAAACAAGTGCCAATTTAAGGTAAATTAACAAAAATTTTACTTTTTTCAATGACTTCGAAAGAAAATAGCACGTGCATTTTTATTACATTTGCAAGAATTTCTTTAAGAAGTAGTTCAATATATGGCTTTATCTGATATCAGCAAAGTGAGAGAAGGGTTGACATACGATGACGTTTTGCTTGTCCCCGCGTACTCAGAGGTTCTCCCAAGAGACGTTCAGTTAGAAACAAAATTCACAAAAAACATTCGGTTAAAGGCTCCGATTGTTTCTTCAGCGATGGATACAGTGACAGAATCTGCGTTGGCAATTGCTATTGCTCAACAAGGAGGGATTGGTGTGATTCATAAGAACATGACAATTGAAGAGCAGGCTTTGGAGGTACGTAAAGTCAAGCGATCAGAAAGCGGAATGATTCTTGATCCGATAACCTTATCGGAAAATGCTGTTGTGCAGGATGCTTTAAACCTGATGCGCGAGAATAAAATCGGCGGAATTCCTGTAACAGATGAAAACCGGATTCTGAAAGGTATTATTACAAATCGTGATTTGCGATTTGAAAAAAATCTGTCACGTCCGGTACGTGAAATAATGACAGCACAGGATATCATTACAACAAAAGACGGAACGAATCTTACACAGGCGGAGCATATATTACAGGAATTTAAAATTGAAAAACTACCGGTTGTAGATGACAACAACAAGCTGGTTGGTCTGATCACATATAAAGACATTATAAAAGTTCGAAAGCATCCTAACTCGTGCAAAGACAGTTTCGGCAGACTTCGTGTTGCTGCCGCTGTTGGAGTTACTGTTGATACGGTAGACCGTGTAAAAGCGCTTGTAGACGCAGGAGTAGATGCCATCGTTATTGATACAGCACACGGACACACGAAAGGTGTGGTTGAAAAATTAAAGTCGGTCAAATCACTATTTCCTCAACTGGATGTAGTTGTCGGGAACATTGCAACAGGTGAAGCAGCGAAGTATCTTGTCGAGGCAGGTGCCGATGCCGTTAAAGTGGGAATCGGTCCGGGGTCTATTTGTACCACGCGTATTATCGCAGGTGTCGGAGTTCCGCAATTAACCGCTGTAAATGATGTGGCCCGTGCTATTGAAGGAAGCGGTGTCCCTGTTATTGCAGACGGTGGAATTCGATATACCGGAGATATTGTAAAGGCAATCTCTGTAGGAGCTGATACCGTAATGGTCGGTTCTATGTTTGCCGGAGTGGAAGAATCTCCGGGAGAGACGATCATCTACCAGGGAAGAAAATTCAAATCATACCGCGGTATGGGATCTTTGGAAGCCATGCAGAAAGGATCTAAAGATCGTTACTTCCAGGATGCTGAAGACGACGTAAAAAAATTGGTCCCCGAAGGTATCTCGGGACGTGTACCCTATAAAGGTCATCTGTTTGAGGTGATGTATCAGATCATAGGAGGTCTTCGTGCAGGAATGGGGTATTGCGGGGCTCCAACGATCGAAAAACTGAAAGGGGCTCAACTCGTTCGGATAACAAATGCCGGAATGACAGAATCACACCCTCACGATGTATCAATAACAAGAGAAGCACCTAATTATAGCTTAAAATAAATAAACTATGAAAAAACTAATCGCAGGTTTATTCTCAGTTACTGTTCTTTTTAGTTCACTGGCACAAAAAGATCCGGTTATTATGACCGTTGATGGAAATCCGGTGACCAAAAGTGAATTTCTTCAGATTTACCTGAAAAACAATCCGAATCCACGTTATGATAAAGAAGCGTTGGATGAGTACATGGAATTGTTTAAAAAGTTTAAACTAAAAGTTTTAGAAGCCGAAAAGCTTGAGTACGACACCCTTCCCAAACTAGTCAAAGAACTGGAAGGATATCGCAAGCAACTTGCGCTTCCGTATCTTGTTGATTCTACGAAAAATAATGAGTTGGTAAAACAGGCATACGGACGTCTACAGGAAGAAGTACATGCCAGTCACATCCTTATACGGGTAGATGAAAACGCGTCTCCTGAAGATACACTTAAAGCGTATAACCGCATTTTGGAAATTCGTAAACGTATCGTGAACGGTGAAGATTTTGCTCATGTTGCGCGTTCAAAAGGAGGTTCTGAAGACCCTTCGGTACGTGATAATGGAGGAGATCTGGGTTATTTTTCCGCATTTCAAATGGTCTATCCGTTTGAAGAAGCTGCTTACTCAACAAAAGTTGGTGACGTAAGTATGCCCGTTCGAACAAAATTCGGATATCATATCCTAAAAGTTCATGATAAAAGACCTTCCAGAGGACTTATCAGTACTTCGCATATTATGATTATGACTCCTAAAACGGCCAATAATCAGCAAAAAGACAACGCAGAAGAGCGCATCCATGAAATCTACGAACGGCTTCAGAAAGGTGAAAACTTTGAGGATCTTGCACGGAAGTATTCCGAAGATCAAACCTCCAAGTCAAAAGGAGGGTTGCTTCCCGAATTTGGAACCGGAAGCCGTCAGAGAATGGTACCTGAATTTGAGGACGCTGCATTTGTACTGAAAAATGATGGTGATTTTTCTCAACCGTTCCGTACAGACTACGGTTGGCATATTGTCAAAAGAAACAGTCTTACTCCTCTTGAATCATTTGACCAATTGAGAAGTGAGATCCAGCAAAAAGTTAACCGCGATGAAAGATCACTGAAAACACAGGCTTCTTTTATTGAAAAGTTAAAAAAGCAATACAAGTTCAAAGATAAAAGCAGCAAAGAATTAACCTGGTTTTACAAGAACATTGATTCAAGTTACTACGAAGGGAAATGGAAAGCTCCTGAAACAAAAGAAAATCCGGTACTATTCTCTTTCAACAAAATCACCTTCCACAGAAAAGATTTTATCGAATACCTGGAGAGTCTTAACGCAAAAGGAAGTAAGGGAGACTTGAATGTTTTGGTAAATGACGCGTACAAAACATACGTAAAAGAACAGCTACTTGCATACGAAGAGGCTCAACTTGACAGTAAATACCCTGAATTCCGTGCACTGATGAATGAGTACAATGATGGGGTGTTGTTATACGAAATCATGAACGATAAAGTTTGGAATAAAGCAATCCGCGATACATCCGGGTTGAAAGCTTTCTTTGCAGAAAATCGTGAACAATTTATCTGGGGAGATCGTATTGATGCAGAGGTTTATGAGTGCGACACTAAAGACATTGCTGTAAAAACGGCTGCGTTATTAAAAAACGACACCATCACTCCGATGGAGATCATGGCTAAAATTAACGAAAACTCTGCCCTTAACGTAAAAGTTAAAACTCAGAAATTTGAAGTTCAAAACACACCTTTCCTTGAAGGAAAAGAGTTTAAAAAGGGTGTAAATGACACCTTTCAGTATGATAACAAATATTATATTGTTAAGGTGAAAGAGTTTATACCTTCTCAACCAAAGGAATTAACAGAAACGAAAGGAGCTGTTACAGCTGCCTATCAGCAACATTTGGAAGAAAAATGGTTAAGAGAACTTTCCTCCAAATATCCGATAGAAGTTAAAACAGAAGTTTTATACAGCCTTGACAAGAAGTAAAAACATAGTATTTCTCACAAAGGCTGCCCTACTTGGCAGCCTTTTATATTTCATTTGTCTCCTCTCTTCATGCGATTCGGACAATGACCCTAAGGTTGTACAATTAGGAAATGAAGAGCTTAGGGAATCAGAACTGGAATATCTGAAAGAAACACAACAAAATCAGGAGAAAGCAGAAGAGACAATAATTGACCAGTGGCTTCGAAAAGCGACTATTCTTAATCAATTTGACAGCTTACCGACTGATAAACAACATGAAATTAATTTCAAATTAAAAGAATATAAGGCCTCTTTAGTTCGTTATGAACTGGAAAACCAGTGGATAGAAAAGAATCTGGACACATTAATCACAGAAGAAGAAATGCTTGCATTCTATGAGGAAAATAAAAAGGACTTTGAATTGAGCGACTTTATTGTAAAAGTGCTTTACCTGAAAATTCCATACAATGCACCTGAGTTGGAAAAAGTAAATCGTTGGTATCTGTTAAAACAGCCCAAAGACACAATACAACTTACGGAATATGCCAATAAATATGCTGCCAACTTCTTTTATAATACACAGAAATGGATCTATTTTGACGATATCCTAAAAGAAATTCCACTGGAAGGAATTGATAAAGAAAAATTCATTCTCAATCGGACAAAAACAAGTTTTGAAGAGAATGGTTTTCTTTATTATTTAAACATACTGGATTACCGGTTAAAAAATACACCTTCCCCTTTTTCATTGGAACGTGATAACATACGTCAGCGTATTCTTACCCGACGTATAACACAAATGCGAGAATCTCTCGACAAAAAATTTATTGATGAAGCAATTAACAAATATGAAATACACTATTTTAATCGTTAGCCTGTTATCGGCATTTTCAGCTTTTGCTCAACCAGACTCAAAACTGATTGACAAAGTTGTTGCCAAAGTAGGAACCAATGTTATCCTACTTTCAGACCTGCAATCTCAAAAGATTCAGGCTATGCAGGAGAACATTGAAGTTACTGACGAATTGGAATGTACGATTCTGGAAGAACTTCTTTATCAGAATCTGCTGCTTAACCAGGCAGATCTGGATAGTGTGACGGTTACTGACGAACAGGTTGATGCAGAAATGGAACAACGTCTGCGTGTTATCGAAGGACAGATCGGGGGAAGGGATGAGTTGGAGAAATTCTATGGGAAAACCGTTTCTCAAATAAAAAAGGAGTTCCGACCTGCCATCCGTAAACGACTGGTAGGACAGGAAATGGAGCGACAAATCACTTCTGAAGTTGTAATCAGTCCGAAAGAGGTTCGTGATTTCTTTCACTCTCTTCCCGAAGATTCGCTCCCTTATATTAACTCCAAACTTGGCTTGCAACAAATCGTTATTTACCCTGAAATTACAGAAGCTGATAAGCAAAAAACGTATGACCAACTAAATACGATCAGGGAACAGATTATTTCCGGTGAAAAAACTTTCCGAGCAATGGCTGGTGTCTACTCCCAGGACCCCGGATCCCGAAGTAAAGGAGGCGAGATAAAAGCCAGTAGAGGGCAAATGGTAAAAGAATTTGAAGCCACTGCTTTCAGCCTGAAACCCGGTGACATTTCTCCGGTATTTGAAACTGAATATGGTTTTCACATTATGGAATTACAGGAACGCAAAGGAGATGATTATGTTTGTCGTCATATACTTATGGTTCCTGAAGTTTCGGAGGAAGCCTTCATCATTGCCAGTGAAAAAATTGAAAAATGTTATGCCGAACTTAAAAAGAATGAAATCACCTGGGAAGATGCTGTTGTAAAATACTCAAACGATAACTCTACCAACCAGAACAAAGGTTTATTAAGCAATCCTTATTCCGGAGAAACACTTTGGGATATGGAAGACCTCAACCAAATTGATCAACAAATTTTCATTCTTGTTAATTCTCTTGAGGTAGGTGATATTACCCGTCCTTCGGTGTATGACAACATGATGGAGCGCAAACAAGGGGTACGAATTGTCAGGTTATCTGAGCGAACAACTCCTCACAAAGCCAACCTGAAAGATGACTATCAGTTAATTCAGAATGCGGCTCTGAATGAAAAGCGACAAAGGGTAATTAAAGACTGGACAGACGATAAGATCAATAATGCTTACATCCGGATTGACGATAAATATAATACGTGTGATTTCCGCTATAACTGGTTCAAAAATATTAACTAATTTAGGGTCAAATTAATCGAAACATGTCGGAAACAAAAGCAATTGACGAACTCGTACATAAGTGCAACCGTTTAAAAGAAGAGATTCATAAAGTTATTGTCGGACAGGATGAAGTGGTTGACCAGGTTCTTATTTCGATTTTCTCCAAAGGACATTGTCTTTTGGTTGGTGTTCCCGGATTAGCAAAAACACTTCTTGTCAATACAATATCCCGATCTCTCGGGCTTTCCGGCAACCGGATTCAGTTTACTCCGGATCTAATGCCTTCTGACATTATCGGGTCTGAAATACTCGATGAAAACCGCCAGTTCAAATTTATTAAAGGACCTATTTTTCACAATATAGTCCTCGCTGATGAGATTAACCGAACACCTCCTAAAACTCAGGCCGCACTTCTTGAAGCCATGCAGGAGAAATCAGTTACGGCTGCAGGTATTACTCATAAATTGCCACAACCGTTTTTTGTTCTGGCTACTCAGAATCCTATTGAACAGGAAGGGACTTATCCCCTACCTGAAGCGCAATTAGACCGATTCATGTTTAATATATGGGTTGATTATCCTTCTTTTGAAGAAGAGGTCGCTATTGTAAAAGCAACAACGACCAATCAGGAAACAAACATTACACCGCAGTTAACTGCTGAAGAAATTATACATTATCAAAACAGCATACGACAGCTACCTGTATCAGACAACGTTGTGGAATATGCTGTGAAACTGGTTGCAAGAACACGAAAGGATGATCCGTCAGCGCCTGAATTAACAAAGCACTACATATCGTGGGGAGCTGGTCCCAGAGCCTCTCAAAACCTCATTATAGGAGCTAAATGTCATGCCGCTCTAAATGGTAAATACTCTCCGGATATCGAGGATGTAAAAGCAGTAGCTCTTCCTATCCTACGACATAGAATTGTGCGGAATTACAGAGCTGAGGCAGAAGGATATACTGTCGAAAAAATTATTCGTGAACTTTTATAATCATTCTTCCTGTTGCATTTTCTTTTTTGATCCTTCGTAAATCGAATAATTCCTGAAACTACATTCAAGGCTACCATTGAATAGTTTCATCTTTCGGGAAGGCTTTAAAGCGATCGATTTCAAAGCATCATCATTTGAGGAGATAACCCAACATTCGTAACCTGCCAATTCATGCTTAAACCAATCTCCTAAGCGAGCGTATAGCGCTTCTATTTCTTCTCCTATACGTTCTCCGTAAGGCGGATTTGTAATTAAGACCCCATTCCCATCAGGAATTTTCAAGTCCTCAAAATCCCCCATTACAAACTGCACACACCTAGAAACGGGAAGAGCCCGAATATTACGTTTTGCCTTAGTAACCACAACCTGATCGATATCTGAAGCTATAATCGGGAAATCTAATTTCACCGGTTTTTTAGGTGCTGCATCGTAAATTTCATCCCACAGTTCACGATCAAAGTTCAGAAGATTCTTGAATGCGTAATGTCTTCTTTCGATATTAGCCGGAATACCCGCAGCCAATAACGCAGCTTCAATAACGAGAGTCCCGGATCCGCACATCGGGTCGATAAAAGTAGACTTACGATCCCACCCGGATAAGTACAACAAACCTGCCGCAGCGACTTCATTAAGTGGAGCAGGACCTGTTTCAGTACGATATCCCCGCTTATACAATGGTGCCCCGGTTGTATTCAAAGAAAGCACACAATTCTTCCCTGAAATATAGACATCAATACTTACCTGCGGGTTTTTAGCATCGATATTAGGTCTGTCTCCGGTCTTTTCCCTAAACTGATCGACAATCGCATCTTTAATCAAAAGTTGGGGGAACTGTGTATTGGTAAACACATCACTGAAAATTGCTCCTTTAATAGCAAAGGTTTTTCCCTTGTCAAAAATGGAAACCCAATTAACCTTTTTTGCCTGGGTATACAAGTCATCCTTATCCTTAAAAGAAAAAGCTGCCAATTCTACCAACACAACCAGTCCGGTTCTGAGATACAGATTCAGATAATAGACATCTCGCCAGGTTCCTGTAATACGTACAGCCCGATTCAGTATTTCCGGGTCATGGTATCCGAGTTCCTGTAACTCCTGTTGAACTGCCTTTTCGAAACCATATAATGTCTTAATTGTAATCTTCAATTTTTCTTCACTCATGACCTTTCTCACCATTTACTAATTTCTCTTATCTGCGGCATCTGCCATTTCTTCCAGACTGCCAAAACACGAATAATCATTATGATCAGGGCAGAAACAATAGCATTAAACTCTGTTGAAAACCACCCCAGAACACTACTAATCATATAAAAAACACCTCCTACGATGACTGCTGTTGCGTAAATTTCCTTTCGAAATACTAACGGAATCTCATTACAGAGTACATCCCGCAGAACACCTCCAAAAGTAGCCGTAATAACTCCTAGAAATATCGCCACGACCGGATATTGTTCCAACCCAAGACTTTTTTCAATTCCATAAACCGCAAACAACCCTAGTCCGATAGTATCAAAAATGAAAAACGTCCTTCGCATTTCCTTGATGCGTTCACGGAAAATAATTCCAACGATTGCACCGGCAAAAACAACAGAGATATAACTCAACGACTTCAACCATTCAACTTCAATAGATAACAAGACATCTCGTACCGTTCCTCCTCCAATGGAAGTTATAAACGCAATAAAAATTCCTCCGAGCAAATCCATATCCTTATCCGCTGCAGTCAGTAAACCACTGATTGCAAAGAAAAAGATTCCTACATGATTGATCAGATCAATTATCACAACTTATTCAGTCAAAAATTATAACTTTGAAATAAAAATCTGAACACAAAGGTATCATACCGTTTTATATTTGGTCTATTTCTATGCATTCTTTTCGCATTTTCAGCCCATGGTCAGCGCGTTGGACTGGTTTTTAGCGGAGGAGGAGCCAGTGGACTGGCTCACATCGGTGTATTAAAAGCCCTGGAAGAACATAGTATACCCGTTGATTACATAACCGGAACCTCGGCAGGTGCTTTGGTTGGTGCCTATTATGCCTGTGGATATTCAGCAAATGAAATTGAAGCTATTGTTTTGAGTGACCTTTTTCAACTCATGACAAAGGGAGAAATTGAACCGGAACATAAATTCAGCTTACGCCAGGAGGAAATAAATGCCTCTATGCTTAACATACCTTTCAGTAAAGACAGTATTCTATCAAAAAGTCTTCCTACCAGTTTCATTAAACCGGCTTTAATGGACTTTGAAATGCTGGTCAGTTTGGGAGTCACATCTGCGTCGACAGGAGAAAATTTTGACAGTCTGTTTATTCCTTTCCGATGCGTAGCTTCTGATATTGTTGACAAAAAATCGGTTATCTTTGCCGGAGGACAACTTAATAAAGCAGTAAGAGCCTCCATGACTTTTCCATTTTACATGAATCCTATTCGTGTAAACGGGCGATTATTATTTGATGGTGGATTATATAATAACTTCCCCGCAGATGTTATGTACCATGAATTCGATCCGGACTTCATCATAGGCAGCAATGTTTCTTCTAATGAACCTCCTCCAACAGAAGACGATGTATTCTCGCACCTGAAAAATATGCTGGTGAGTAAAACAACCTTTGATCTTCCCTGCGAAACAGGAATCATGATAGAACCTAATATTGATGTTTCTACATTTGATTTTGACAAGGCACGAGAAGCAATTAACGGAGGGTATGAATCCACTATTCTTTTAATCGACTCTATCAAAAAACAAATACACAGACGAACCTCTGCCGAAGAACTAAAAGAAAGAAGAAATCAATTCAGAAGTAAAATAACTCCTTTACAAATTGACCAGGTGTATGCACAAGACAAGAGAGGAAAAACATCCTCTTTTGCAGAATCTACTATATCCGGGAAATTAAAACGTGGTTTTCTGGATGAACACAAATTGAAAAAACAATATTTCAGACTGATTGAAACTCCTCAGATCAGCTATCTGTTTCCAACGATAAACAAGACCTCAGACAGCACATACGGATTACATTTGAAAGTCAACAAATCCAAAGACTTTAAACTTGCTGTAGGTGGTCATTTTTCGTCACGCCCTGTCAATACAGGTTACATAGGATTTTCTTACTACTCTATGGGGAAAGCTGCCTTTCGGGTGAATCTGGAATCCTATTTCGGAAAATTTTACGGTTCTGTCAAAGCAAATATTGACTTTCATGTTCCGTCAATCCTTCCTGTAACTATTCAGCCCTATTTTGTTATGAACAGATGGGATTACTTTAGAAGTTTCGCCACATTTTTCGAACCTGTCAAACCTTCCTTCCTGATTCAAAACGAACTGTATTTCGGAAGTAAGTTCTCAGTCCCTTTAACCAATACTACCAGAACCGGAGGAGACTTCCGACTCTTTTATCTGGACGACAGTTATTACCAAAGTGAGGACTTTGGCTTGTCCGACACGGCAGATCACACCTATTTTGATGGTGTTTCCTTACGGTGGAGTTTAGAAAAAAACACACTCAACAGAAAACAATTTGCGTCAGAGGGACACGCTTTCAAACTTTTGGTGAATTATGTTTCCGGACGCGAACACAGTATATCCGGTTCAATAGGAAATGATAAATATGATATTGTAAAGGATCACAATTGGATTAACGTTCAGGCTGAAGCCAACTATTTTTTTCTCAACACAAAGATCAGCCATACCGGAGGACATTTGGTGGGTGTTTTTAATAGCCAGTCCCTGTTTAAAAACTATACAGCATCAATACTAAGCACCACCGCATTTGCTCCTACACCGGATTCAAGGACTTATTTTTTGCCGGAATACAGATCTCCGCAATACATCGGTTTTGGTATTAATCAGGTTTTTACGTTTAAAAACAGAATTGATCTTCGAATTGATGCTTATGGTTTTCAACCTTTTGTAGAAATTGAACGAAATCCTGACGGTTCATTCGGATATGACAGGGATGTTGGTCCCCCTCGATTCATGGGATCTGCTTCGATTATTTATTTTAGTCCTCTGGGACCGATTCGTGGAACGCTCAATTACTTCCCATATCAAAACAAACCAATTTCTTTTCAGATTAGTTTCGGTTATTTACTCTTTAATGAACGTGCCATACGGTAAGTAGAGTACAAACGAATCCCTCCCTATTTTTTCACTTATATCCCCTAATTCTACAATCATGGAACAATCTTTACTATTTTTGAGGCAAATTTATAGGAGCTATGGAAAAAATCATCTGCGGAATTCAGCAAATGGGGATTGGTGTTCCCGACGTTCAGGAAATATGGAAATGGTATCGAAAGTTTTTTGGTGTTGATGTACGTATTTTCGAAGAAGCTGCTGAGGCTCCGTTGATGACCCGTTATACCGGCGGAACAGTACATAGCCGCACTGCTACACTTGCTTTAAGTATGCAAAGCGGAGGAGGTTTTGAGATCTGGCAGTTTACCAGTCGCCCTACAGAAAAAGCAGACTTTGAAATTCAGTTAGGTGATTACGGTTTATATGCCTGTCGTATAAAATCCCGAGATGTTCAGGCAAGTTATACTTATATGAAAAACAATGGTGCAGAGGTACTGGGAGAACCACAAAAAGCACCGGACGGATCATTCAACTTTTTTGTAAAAGACCCTAATGGAAATCTGTTTAATGTTGTAGAAGGGCATGGTTGGTTCAAAGAAACGAATCACCCGGCACGAACAGGCGGTGTGGCAGGTGCATTGATAGGCGTTAGTGATATTGAGAAAGCACTTCCTCTGTATCGTGATATACTGGGATATGAAACCGTAGTATATGATTATACCGGTGTTTCGGATTGTTTCTCTGATCTTCCGGCAGGAAAAGGGAATTTCCGAAGAGTACTTTTGAAGCACAAAGACGAACGCATGGGACCTTTCTCAAAGTTATTAGGCCCGACTCAGATAGAGCTTGTTCAAAGTACAGATCGTACAGATTGCCGAAAGATATTTGAAAACCGATTCTGGGGGGATTGGGGATTCATCCACTTGTGTTTTGATGTTCAGGGCATGGATACTTTGCAGAAAGAATGTGAAGAAAAAGGATTTCCTTTCACCGTTGACAGTGGAAAAACATTTGATATGGGAGAAGCCGGTGGTCGTTTCTCGTACATAGAAGATCCTGACGGAACCTGGATAGAGTTTGTTGAGACACACAAAGTTCCGGTAATGAAAAAGCTAGGTTGGTATATAAACCTGAAAAATAAAAAGCCCGGAAAACGACTTCCAAACTGGATGCTTTCTGCAATGGGAATGAACCGGGTGAAATAGACCGGTTTT
>NZ_CFIGVI010000037.1:20828-30379 GCF_984588085.1 Wandonia sp. | reverse complement strand
AATAATCAAAAACACCAGACAAAAGGATTGGTTATCTTTGTGGGGCTAATTGAAAAAGGTAGGTATGACTAAACTTGGTAGTAATTTCTTGTTTCTATTTGTTTTTTTGAGTTTTATTTCAGTTGGGCAGCTATATACAACTACAATGTATAGCCTGGAGGATTTATGTAAAGATGTAATAAGTTGGCCGGGGATGGAAGTCATTGATGTGGAATATTCAGGATCTGCAAATGCGATTGGTTTTTTTAAGGCAAATGGTAGTAATGTTTTATTGGAGGAAGGGATAATTCTAACAACGGGTACAGTTTTGGATGAAGAAATTAATTCGATGAGGAGAGGGCCTCATGGACCAAATGATGAAGAGATGTCAGGAATTGATAACGGGACTGGCGGTCATGAGGTTTTTGAATTTTTGACTGAATCAACCACCTATAATGCTGCTGTTTTGCAACTTACTTTTATCGCTACGGATACGCTTTTACCTTTACAGTACGTTTTCGGCTCAGAAGAATATCCAACCTATGTTTGTTCCCAGTTTAATGATGTGTTTGGTATTTTGTTAGAAGGTCCGGGGTATTTAGGAAAAGAGAATATTGCACTGATACCGGGAAAAAATATCCCGGTTAGTATTAATGCAGTTAATTCCGGGGAGGTTGGAGAAACACTCAATTGTAATGCTTCTTTTTGTAGTGAGGTTGATCCGGATTGGCAGGAAAATGTAGTGTTTTATCGTGAAAATGGAGATGGGAGTACGTATCCTTACAGTGTTAATGCAGGATTCTTGCAATATAATGGTTTGACAAATGTGTTGAGTACAAATGCTGCTCTCGTAATTGGGGAAGAGTATGTTTTGACAATTGCTATTGCAGATGTTGGAGATGGGGTTTATGATTCAGGTCTGTTTATTAAAACAAATACTATAGAAACGGCAGGAACAAGGGAAAATAGTCAGGAAATAAAGATTGCAGTCTATCCAAATCCGGGAACCGGAGAATTTACTGTTTTGCTAAAAGGTGTACAAAATTCTAGCTATACTATAGCGGATGCTACAGGTCGTATTATACAGACGGGGTTACTGCTTGAGGGACAGAACGAGATTGATTTTAGACAAAAAAATAAGGGAGTATATTATTTAGAGGTGAGTACATCAACGGATAGGTTTGTGGAACGTATAGTTGTTAACTAAATATTCTATGTAGATGAGTAAGAAAGTTGGAGACAATTACGGATAGACCACACGAGTATGAAATACGTGGTTTTATTGTTTAGCAGTATTTTTTTGAGACAGTACCGTATCAATCAACCGGAATGACAGCCAACGAATATGACCTGTTATAACAAATTAGCCTGATTGTAGTATACAACTATCCCAACAAAAGCTTCGCAGATTCTTCCAACATTTCTCTATGTGCCGGATGGGCGATGCTGATAAGTAGTTTTATACGTTCTTCTATTGTTTTTCCAAAAAGATTAACGACTCCATACTCGGTTACAACATAATGAATATGTGCCCGGGTTGTTACAACGCCTGCACCCTGTTTAAGGAAAGGAACAATCTTGGAGGTTCCTTTGCGTGTTGTGGATGTCATAGCAATAATTGGTTTTCCGCCGGGGGAAAGGGATGCTCCGCGTATGAAATCCATCTGACCACCTACTCCTGAGAATATTTTACTTCCGATGGAATCCGCACAAACCTGTCCGGTAAGGTCAATCTCAATAGCACTGTTAATCGCTACCATTTTGGGATGTTTCCGAATAACCGCCGTATTATTGACATAAGCAGCGTCTAACATATGCACCATTGGATTATCATCCAGAAAGTCATATAATTTTTTGGACCCGACAACAAACGAGGCAACAATTTTTTCGGGGAATTTTCTTTTGAAACGACCGTTAATGACTCCTTTTTCAATTAACGGGATAAGTCCGTCGGAGAACATTTCGGTATGTACTCCCAAATCTTTATGTCCACCTAGCGAAGCCAGAACAGCATTAGGAATAGCTCCGATTCCCGTTTGCAAAGTTGACCCATCTTCAATAATAGAAGCAATGTGCTTTCCGATCGTGGTTACCTCTTCCTGGGATTCATGATCGGCAATTTCGGGGAGCGGAGCGTTGCGGTGAACGAAGTAATCAATCGTATCAACATGAATGATCCCATCTCCCATTGTGCGTGGCATGAACTCATTCACCTGTGCAATGACAATTTTTGCTGATTGCATAGCAGCGAGTGAAATGTCGATCGAAGTTCCCATCGAACAGTATCCGTGCTTGTCTGGTGGAGAGACTGTAATCAAAGCCACATCAAGCGGCACAATTTTCTCTCTGAAAAGCGAAGCTGCTTCACTCAGGAAAATAGGAATGTAACTTCCGTGTGTATTCTGAATGTTTGCACGTATGTTCGAACCTACAAAAAGTGCCTTTATCATAAATGATTCTGACAGCTTTGGGTCTGCATAAGGCGCTTCATTTTCCGTGTGGATCTGGTAAATGGAAACGTTCCGTAATTCTTGTGCACGTTCTGTCATCGCCTTTACCAGATGTGAAGGTACGGCAGCTGCCGAATGAATAAAGACGTTGTCGTTACTTTTTATGTGTTTTACGGCTTCTTCTGCTGTTGTTGTCATACCTCCAAAGATAGACAATGTTTCCTTTTTGAAGCTGATCAAATTGCTATTCCCGTATCAGTTTGAATGTCATTTTTTTGGAAGATGTTTGTACAATAAGATAATACATCCCTTTTGGAAGATTTGATTCCAGAGGGAGCAAAATCGTATTGTTTCCCGAACGAACAGCTTCCTGTTTTTCAAAAACAAGTGTGCCTTTGGTGTCAAACAAAAGAAGGGAAGCTGCCTCTGGAGTATCGCTGTTGATTTCAACCGTTACATCACCATTGGATGGATTTGGGTAAATGTTAACATCAAAAGCAGACATTTCTTCTTCTCCTGCCGTGAGGAAAAAACCGGACCAGGTAACAAACAAATCTTCCTGAGCAACTGAAGATAAATTATGAGCTGAGTCTATTACCACAGAACTAACTCTTCCTGTCGCACTGGAAATACTCTCGTAACGGAGGTCCGATTGCATTGTTCCGGTAGTAAGTGTTGCCGAAGGATATCGGGTGCGGAAAGTACGGAAGTTGTCAATGGTCATTTTACTATGTCCGCTTCGGAAGGAAATGTAATTACCCGATGAGATGGGATTGGGATCTTGCCATTCGCCGACCAGTTTATTGTTGAGATAAACAAAGGTTTCTCCGGTGATTCTATCATAAACTACGTCTGTTTTATAAGTTGTTCCTCCTGCAAAATTGCAGGGAATTACTTTTTCCTGACTGAACACATTGTTTTGAACACGATAAAACTCTAATCGTTGTGATTCAACACGGAACCAGATAAAGTAGGAGTTTCCTCTGTTTTCCGTATCCGGATCGTCACAGAAGTAGTGAAATCCTGCCCGACGGTTCGTTCCAGTACCGTCGATAGTCAGATCAAAACTGTATAGATATCGATTGGATAGCGTCTGATTTAACGAAGCATAGATATTTGTATTGTTACTATTCTCATCCGATTGAACCAGCTTATTGTTTACGATAGACCAACTTCCGGTATGCGCGGTCCAGTCGGTGTGGATCTGGTTGTCAAAAGGTTCCGTAAAATAGCCCCGGTTAGTATTGGATCTCCATTGGCTTCCGTTATAATCTGCAACGGAATAAAATCTTCTTTCAACTCCACTTCCGTTTGTATTATCAGTATCTGTGAAGTTTACGACAATATCTCCGGAAGCTATTGTTGAAGTAGAACCAATTTGTGTTTGGGGAGGTGTCCAGTCAATGTAAATATTTTTGGCGTACTGCGGAGACCAGTTATTCGTAACATCTTTTACAACCGTATTAATTCTGCAGGCATCCTGAGATGGAGTAGGACTCTCATAAAGAGCCTGATTACCGGATGAAGCCCCAACAGTAACAAAGAGTTCATCTCCTCTGGAAGTTCGTACTTTTAGGTTGTCTGCTTCCATGGTTGAGTTTCCGTTACGAAGGGAGATGTATTGCCCGGATTGAAAAGGGTTACTATCAATATATTCTCCGACAAGTTCATTGTTAAGAAACGCCCGAATAGCTCCTGTTGCGGGATCGTATGTTACTGTGCAATCGTAAGTAGTATTAGCATTAATCGTAACGGGAGTATTGACAACTGTATATAGTACGTCATTTTCCACTCTATACAATTGAAAAGCGTTGTCATCTGCTCTGAACCAGGCTAAATAGGAGTTTCCCCGGTTTGTGAGGACGGCATTATCAGCAAAAAAATGTAAACCACCTCTTCGGTTTGTCCCAGTACCGGATAGTTTCATTTGCCACTGGTACATATAGGCTTGTGTGTTATCCTGTGTCAGTGAAGCGTATAGGTTAGAGTTACTGGTTGACTGATTACTTTGTAGTATTTTGTTGCTCGCTATTGACCAGGTTCCGGATGAAATGGTCCAGTCCGAATGAATGGAATTATCAAAGTTGTCATTGAATTGTCCGGAACTGGCTTTTGCGCGCCATTCATTGCCATTGTAGTGTAGTACTTGTACGTATCGTTCATCTATCCCACTTCCGTTTGTATTATCTTCATCCTGAAAATCGACATAAAAGTCTGCTCCTCGCCAATCATAGTTTGTAGAAGCAACAGTTGAAGGAGGAATATTATCCGAACAATTGTCAATAATGGCTTGTGTTGCCTCCCGGATACTCTGCATACGGGAAATCATATCACTTCCTGGACAGGAAGTAGACCCGATTGCGTTATGGGTGGTAAAGTGGGGTTGAATTTGCCATCCGTTTGTTTGTGTTGTCATACCCGAGCTACCCAAAATGTTAATTCCCCGGTAGTCAAACCACCAGGCAAGAAGTTCATAGAGTTTTTGTAGCTGAGCTGTAGTAGCAATAGACACATCCAGATTTCCTAGAAAATTGATTCCTATGGATCCGCTATTTGCACTTCCGGCGTGAGCTGCCCGTACATCAGTCGTCGGAAGATTTGGATTATGCCGCCCCTGATATAGGTTTCCGTACTTGTCAATCAGGTAATTGTAACCAATGTCTGACCATCCGTTTGAATTGACGTGATAATTCCAGTAAGAACGGACAACTGCCTGCCCGTCTGTATAGGTGTTCGGAGAAGCTCCGTGATGCATAACAACATGCGTTGGAGAAATTGTGGTTGGAGTATATCCGGCCAGAACACTTCCACAGGGTGCAGAACCTCCACACCATTGACTTCTTGCAATAATTGATGGGAATTCAGGACATTCAGCACGAGTAGATTTGGTAACCTGAACAGGTCCTTCGATAGATGATTCTTTAAAAGCATTTCCATCAAAAATGTCAAGAATAACCTCTGTAATAGGCACTGGTGCCGAAAAAATAATCTCGATCTCCTGGTGTGAAGTAGCGTCATGTGTGAACCATGCATCCGTTCTGTAATGTCCCGAAGGGATTTCTTTTGGTGTAAAATCAGCATCACCGTTTAACCAGTCTGACCATTCTTTTCCGGAGAGTCGGGTTCTGTAGCGGAAAGCGAATAAACTGGCAGGTATATCCGCGTTTTCTTCTGTTTTCCAGCCGATTCCAAAACAGGAAAAAGCACTTCCGGTTTGTAGTTCGAACCGGTATTCCGTATCCGCCTGTAGTTGAGTTGCTGTATAGCGCTCTGCAGGACAATTCATTTTATCCGAAATATCTGCAACAACCGGATGAAGAAGTTTCTGAGAGTATAATCCTGAACTGATCAGGAAACAAAAGAATAGTAGTACTCTAGTAATCATATTTTACGCTTTTTTTGTATTACTAAATAGTGGCAGGTGAAACAAATATAGGGGAATGCACATATACAAGTCAAATAATTTAACTTGTAACGTTGTTTGAAAACTTATTTTTAACAGAAAGTGCTTTTAAATCAGATGGTTTATGCTGTTGTTAACTTTTTATGAAGAACCATTTTAGCTGTTAATAATCGATTTTACCTGATGTCTGAGGGAATCAATTACTTCACTTTCAAACCAGGGATTCTTTTTTAACCAGATATTGTTTCGTGGAGAAGGATGAGGTAAGGGTAGGTAATCCGGAGAATAGGCCATGTAGTTTTTTACCGTTTCAGTGAGCGTACTTTTTCGTCGGTTTCCCAAATAGTACTGTTGAGCGTAAGTACCGATAAGTAAAATAAGTTGTGGGTGATGAATTTGACCCAATAACTCACCGTGCCATTTAGGTGCACATTCAGGGCGGGGTGGTAAATCTCCTGATTTTCCTTTTCCCGGATAGCAAAATCCCATAGGAATGAGGGCAAAAATTTCAGGAGTATAGAAAACGTCTTCAGTTACTCCTAGCCAGTCCCGTAAACGATTGCCGCTGGCGTCATCCCATGGGACTCCGGTCTGGTGTACTACACTACCGGGAGCCTGACCTATTACAACAATCTTGCTGTCGGAGTGGGCTGACACAACAGGGTTAGGTCCCAACGGAAGAGATGAAGCGCAAATTGTACATTGCCGGATTTCTTGTAATAAAGGATTTATCATCGTATCAACCAACGATTTTCTGTCAACACCAAATATAAACAAGTATTCCCTCAACAGAATCCTGTGTCTACTAAAAAAAAAGGTCTATTTACCCTTATTTTTTGTCAGAATTCCTGTCATCATTGATTTTTACGAATAAGAAGCCGGGACTGACAATGTGTTGAACCGGAATAATTGCGAACAAAACCAATAACAGATGAAAAAGACATTTCTACTACTCATAACCGTACTAACAGGTTATGTAACAAATGCACAGGTAGTGAATATTCCTGACGCTAATTTTAAAGCACGTTTGCTGAATTCAGCAGTAATAAACTCAAACGGTGATACGGAGATTCAGGTTTCAGAAGCAACAGCCTACACAGGAACAATCAACTGCAGTAATGCCGGTATAACGGACCTTACAGGTATTGAGGCGTTTGTCAACGCGACAGGACTGGACTGTCCGAATAACCAGTTGACATCCGTGGATTTGAGTGCCAATACGGCGTTTACATTTGTTCGTTTGGATAACAATGAGTTGACATCCGCTCATTTCGGAACGAGTACTAACCTGACCAATATCAATGTTCGTTACAATCAGTTAACAACATTAGATGTAAGTGCCAACACATCCTTACAGTTCCTGACGATAAATGATAATGCCATTTCTTCGCTCATACTTCATTCCGGTCCGGGTTCTTTTAGAAATATAAACTGCGCCAACAACGAGTTGACACAACTCGATTTAAGCGCACATTGGGATTTGAAATATCTTACCTGTAGTGGCAATCAACTAACAGAGCTAAATGTTCGTACGGGTACAAATACCTCATTTGTATCGTTTGACGCAACTAATAACCCGGATCTTGCCTGTATCAAAGTTGATAATGCAGCCTACAGTACAAGTAACTGGACAAATATTGATCCAACGACGAGTTTTGATGAAGTCTGCGACAATTGTGTGATTACTATTCCCGATGCAAACTTTAAAAGCTATTTGTTAAGTCAGGCATTAATTAATGTAAACGGAGACAGTGAAATTCAATGTTCTGAGGCGGAGGGATATACCGGGACAATTGTTCTTACAACTGGATCTGTTCCGGGAACTGTGTCGGATGTAACCGGGATAGAAGCCTTTACTAATATTACCGGGTTCACTTGTGTCGGACAGAATATCACCGCTTTAGATTTGAGCAATAATGTACTGGTGGAGTCGGCGTCGTGTCATAATAATGCGCTTACTTCTTTACTATTAGGGAATAACTCTGTTCTTACTACTTTAACTTTGACAAATAATGAAATAACATCTTTGGATTTGAGTGGGTTACCGGCATTGGAGCTTGTGTTTTGCGGAAATAATCAGTTGTCAGTATTAGATGTAAGTACTAATTCCAATTTGACTACTCTGGATTGTCGACTTAACCAGCTTTCGGAGCTAGATCTGAGCGCAAATACCATGTTGATTAAACTAAACTGTTTTAGTAACCTATTAACCGAACTGAATGTACAGAATGGAAATAATCTGAATATGCCGGGGTCTGACTTCAATGCCAATACTAACCCGGATCTGACCTGTATACAGGTTGATGATGCGGTTTGGAGTGAAGCAAACTGGAATAATACTGATCCTACTGCTACGTTTACTGAGGATTGTGAGGCATTTAATGCCTGTATAGTTACTATTCCCGATGCTGCGTTTAAAGCTTACCTGGTAGGAGAAAGCGCTATTAATACAAACGGCGATACCGAAATACAGTGTGAAGAAGCAATTGCTTACACAGGAAGTATCTACAGTATCGGGATGGGGATCACTGATCTTACCGGAATTGAAGCGTTTATTAATGTTTTTGATATGAATTGTAGTGATAATCAAATAACGACTATTGACTTAAGCAGTAATATAGGGATGCGCTTTTTCGAATGTGATAATACGCCTTTGACAACGATTAACCTAAATGGGTGCTCTAATTTGGAAATCCTGACCCTGTATAATAATGCCGAGTTAACGCAATTGGATGTGAGCACTAACCTGAACCTGGAACACTTGAATTGTTCCAATAGTCCGATTGAGATTCTGGACGTAAGTATGTTGGACGAATTATCGGTTTTGTATTGTGAGGGGAGTGCATTAACAACATTGGATATCAGTTTAAATCCAGAACTTGATCATCTCAAATGTGGTGGGAATCAATTGACCTGGTTGAATTTGCAAAATGGAAACAATAGTAATTTTCAAACCTTTAATGCAATAGAAAATCCTCATTTATACTGTATTCTGGTTGATGACCCGTCGTGGAGCACGGACAATTGGTCAGCAAATGTAGACGAAATAGCTTCTTTTAGTAACGACTGTATATGTACAATGACTAATGCAATAGTGGAAGAAGTGACAGCATGTGATCCGGAAGATAATACATACGAAACAACTATTACTGTCGAGTACGAAGATGCTCCGGGTGGTAATCTGAATGTAAACGGTCAGCTATTTGTAGCCACAGGAAGTCCCCAGAGTATTACATTAACGGGTCTTAATGCGAATGGGGAAACTGTAGATCTTACAGTAGCTTTTGAGGAGGATGCAAGTTGTATATATTCTATTCAGACGGCATGGACAGCTCCCGAAAATTGTTCTTCTTCAGCCGGTATGGAAGATAATACGGAAGATCAGTTCCTAATGTACCCAAACCCGGTTAAAGATCAACTGTTTATTGAACTTGTCGGTACAACAACTATTCAAATCTATTCTGTTCATGGAGAGGTAGTACTGGATCAGACAGAAATTTTTGGAACTTCTGTTGTTGATGTGAACGGTTTTGCTCCGGGGGTTTACCTCATTCGAATGAGGTCCGGAGTTACACACAAGTTTATAAAAGAATAGTAATAAATAGTAAATGATAGAAAGATGAAAGCGAATAAACATATAGTTGTACTGATAGCTTGCTGTATCAGTATTCTGTCACTATCAGTAAGCGGACAGGCTCCTGCACTGCCTTCTGTTGAAT
>NZ_CFIGVI010000037.1:0-20728 GCF_984588085.1 Wandonia sp. | reverse complement strand
AGTATTCTGTCACTATCAGTAAGCGGACAGGCTCCTGCACTGCCTTCTGTTGAATCTGTATTTAAACAGTATCAGGCGGGGAATACATTTGTAAGTAAATCCTTACGGGAGAAGTATCTTATTGCAAACCCTGCTGCCTGCAAATTTGAAATGCAACAGAATGCATCGGCTGACTCACCCGTCAAAAGTGAGTGGAATGTATTTAAATCAAATCAGGGATACCGTCTTAACTGGTATTGGCCGGAGGACAGAGCTACTGTAACGTTTAAAGTAACAACACCACCTAATAAAGAAGGGGTAAAGTATGTCCTTCCATTGGTTGTTGAATATTCAAGGATAAAGAGTTCGGTTTTGCAGAATAGCTGGAGTTATTATTCCTGGCACTTTGGAAATCCCTGGCAGGTTGAAGGAGGAAAAGAAGACGCACTATTCTATGAATTGCTGGTTGCTTCACTTTTACAGATGGAAGGGCATCCAGCGGCTTACAGTAGAGAAATGGACATTCAATTGGTAGAACCGTTTACTTCTATTTCAAAGATTGAAAAGTCAGAACGTCCGGAAAGGAGAGAGAGTTATTCGGATAAGGAGTCTGTTATTCGGCAGTATGTGTTGACTGGTGAGACCATTGAATATGATACCCCGGCAGAGGAAGAAGCAATCGCGAAAGAAAATTACACAAACAGTAAAGGCTATATTGAAGTTGTTTTCGAAAGAAGTGTAAACAAAGCGCAGCGGGGTGATTGGACCTTTGTCGGTTTTGAAGGAGGACCCGGTAATACAATTGAACACGGCACTCCCACAGGAGATAAAAACCTGTACAAAACAGCAGGAGCATTTGGATTTCGGGAAGTATATCAAAAGGAGAAACAACCTGCAGAAATACCTTATTTTTCAGAAGTCTATAAGGAAGTATATATAAAAAGTGCCAAAGAAGCGTTTGCGGATTTCTTTTTAGGTAAACCGGACGCAGAGGAGAAGATAAAAGCATTTATTGTTCCGGGTGGGGATGAAATTATCAAAGCGTTTAAAGAACAGGCTGATAAATTGAAGAATACGTTTGTCGAGTTGAAGCCGGGAGATAATCACCCGGGAGTTGACATTGCCATTTCCGGAATTTCGTTTGGAAAAGTTGCTGAGAGAGGAAAAATGTACTTTAACCTTCAGGGAAAACGTAAAGGGTATGGAGGAGATAAAAGTGTAAAGAAAAAATACCAGGAAGCGGGTATGTCCAAAGAAGCGTTGAGTAAGTTTGAAGCGCAATTTGATTATCAGGAAACAATTTACCTGAAACTTGTCGAGTTTGAGGGGAGAATACTGATCAGCGAAGCTCCGGTATTTACACAGATAATAGACTTCTGATAAACGTATCGGGAGGTTTCTGTGTTGTGTTTTTTCGCAATAAGGGTAAGACTGAGGACTTCGTGTTCTCAGTCTTATCCTGTTTTAGCGTTTATCTACAAATTTCAGAGGTTTTCTTACTTCTTCGGGGAACTTTAGTTTGCGTAGGGTTTGTTTGTCTGTAAACTTGAGTTCGGGCATCATACGTAGTGAAGATTTCAGACGGACGGATAGATTTTCAGCCTTAGCGATGTGTTTATTATCAATAAGAATTGTAATGTGATCGTTGGAGTAATCTCCCAATGAGATTTCAAGAATATAATCCGGTTCGGGAATTACTTTCTCAACAGCATCGTAAATAGCAGAAGGAAATATTGTGGTTCCTTTTACTTTTAGCATTTGATTTTTACGTCCGATTACAGGGCCTAGTCGCGGAGTGGTTCGCCCACAACTACAGGGTTCAGAAAAATAGTGACAAACATCTCCTGTCTTATACCGAACCAGTGGCATTGCTTCTACTCCTAAAGTTGTTATTACGACTTCACCAGGTTCTCCGTTTTTGACATGATTTCCTTTTTCATCTAATACTTCAAGAAAAATGAGTTCTGAGGGCATGTGTCCACCTTTTCCCGCCTGACATTCGGTAAATGCAGTGGCCATTTCGGTAGAAGCATAAGTGGAGTAGAGTTCTACATCCCATCTTGAGCAGATCGCTTTTCCGAGTTCGTTCAATTCTAATTGCTCGTTGCGTAGCGGTTGACCGATACAAATGATTTTTTGTACAGAACTGTTTTTATAATCAATTCCGTTTTGTTCGGCATAATCAATCAGATCAGGGATGAAACTTGGAATTGCAATAAGAACTGTTGGCTTGAAACGTAAAATGGAATCCCATTGGAGAGGAATTCCTCCCGGACCATTTCGTACAATTCCTGCACCTATTTTTTGAATACCAAGGTAATAAGCTAATCCGGCCATGAAACGTTTGTCAATTGTTGTCATGAGCTGAAAAACATCTTCACTTCCTGCGCCTGTACATAACATGGATAGTGCCTCATTGTAAGCCAGTCTGTCCAGATCTCTTCGTGATTGATAAGATGCTATCGGGCGTCCGGTAGTTCCGGATGTTGTGGTAAAGTCAGCTACATCCGTAAGTGGAATACATAAAAAATCTTCGTTGTATTTTGCGAGATCTGCTTTGGTTGTCAAAGGAAGTTTTTGAAAGTCCTCCAATGAATGAATTGAATGAACATGGATCGAATTTTCTGCAAACAGGTTTTTGTAGTAGGTGGAATTTTCAGAAACATAGTACAGTAATTGCTTTAACTTTTCAAGTTGAGCAGTTTGAATTACTGACGAAGTTTTGAAATCAATTTCCGGATATGTGTTCAATACATTCATTACGTAGTTTCTCGATAGATTTTTGTTCCTTCAAAGAGGCTTGCTCCTTAGTAAGGGCAATGTCCAGATAATCAACTGCTTTTTTACAGTCTCCTTTGGATTTGTAGAATTCGGCCAGCGTCATATACGTGACATAACTTTCCGGATTATAACGAATGAACTCTTGTTCCTTATCAGGGGTCAGCGAATATTCTTTTCCGAGGAAATAATCTTCAAAGAGTAATTGTTTGATAGTTTTCCATTGATTGAAAGCTCCAAAGTCAGTAGTCTGAATGAAAGCATCTTCCGGAATAGAAAGTGAATCGATAGTGATCGGAGATGTATGGGTAAGTGTTTCTGTATTGAAAATTGTTGCGAGATCGTAACAGACAAATTTTCCCATTTGATAAGGAGAAGTTGATACCCAAAGGCGCATCTTTTCAGGTTCGAAGATAATTCCGTGATGGGCAATAAACTGATTGATCGATTTAGGATTGCCATACCCAATGAATTGATCGTTCAATCCCTCTTTATTGCGTAATATTCCTGCTGCTTTGACAGGTGTAAGGGGGAATTGCTCATTAATCAGTTGCTGCATGCGGTCGTATCTGAACTTGGAGTCAGATTCTCTGATGTTTTCCTGATTATACTCATCTTTTTTGAAAGCTTCCGATTGATAATGGTTGGAGCAAATAATAAGCTCATCAGCTGTTTCAAACACATCCATTGCTTGTGGCGCCTTCTCAATTAAAATTGTCTTTTTTTCCGAAGCAGAAGAAACCATAAATGTTTCAGAAACGAACACATCACGTTTTTTAACAATCTCGATAGCTTCTTCCGTTGTCGCAGCATACTGAAGAATTTCGCGGGTAAGCAGAGAAATAGGCATTTTGGATACTGTAGGGAGATGCGATTTCGCAGCATTAATCGTTACAGAGATTCCCTTTTCATTCATTCCCGATACCGCTCCCATCATACCGGCCCACGAATAGGAAACATAACCATATCCTTCGCTTGGTTTCATTATAGTAAGAACCTTCTCACGGGCAAAATTATCACCCATGTAGAAATCAAAGTTTCTCCCGACCAGCATTGATCCGTCTTCTGTATATTCTCCTTTTGCAGAAAAAGAAGTGCATCCGACTACTGCATAATCGTTAAGGGCATGACCAATGTCGTGCGCTGCATGATAATTGAGAATACGATCAAATTTGCCGGCAAGGTTATCGTAACTGTCCGAAAAAGAGAACGAAACACCGTAGATTTCTGAAAGGAACTCCTGGGGAATATACTCATCCAGATCGCGATTAAAGAAAGCGATCATCACCATCAGAAACTTTCTGAACCCTGCTGAAGGAACCATTTTCTCAATCTGGTCTATAAAATGATCTTCCTGTAATTGTACAGATTCTTTGATGAGTTGTCCGTAAGCGTATCCTCTCGAAAAGGGAGTCCCTTCCAGATACACGATCCAGTCCGTATCATTACTTTTCTTCGCCCATGAATTTCCAAATGTTCGTACGGAAGAACTTACTTCCTTTCTTTTTTGATGCAGAATATCCGGGTTTTCAATAGGAGGAACATCCAGTACAATCACATAAGAAAACCAAAATGTAATAAAGAAGAGTAGGATAAAGAACCATTCGCTACCAAAAAGGAATAGCTTTTTGACAGTAGATTTTCTCTTGCTTTTTTTTCTATTTCTCCTGTTCGTCATCCAGCTCTGTCGGTTCTTTGATTTTAGGAAGCTCTATTTTACTCTTCTGAATGATGCTTGCAGGAAATTCAGCTATAATTTGTGAGCGAAGCTTTTCTGCCTCCAATTCTGTGCGAAAATTACCAGCCTTAATACTGTAATTAGGAGCTTCATATTGAACATAGGTCTCTGTATCCGGAAAACTGCGTTGGAAGATGTCACGTTGACGGTTAATTTGAGTACGGTCGTTAGAAAAATAAATCTGTACGCGATACCCATCAATTACAACCTTGTATTCTGGTGGTTGGGGGATGGATAAGTGATCAATCAATTTTTGCGTTCGTGGATCTTCTTTGTAGACTACTTTTCCCGGACTTTGTTTGGTCTCTTTGGTAACCGGATAAGTAAGCCAATCCTCATTCTGTGAAAAAACAGTTGAGCAGGTAAAAACTACTGAAAGAATAATAAGTATTGATCTCATGTTTTTCTGTGTTACAATTTTCGTTCCATCCTAAGTAAGGTGTAACCGGCAACAAAATTACTTTTTTTGTCGGAACGTTGGATGTTGTGGCGAAAAGTAATTCATGAAACAGATAGATGGATTTAACATTTTTTTGCGCTTGAAGCATGGGTACAGAAGTGTAAAACATTGACTAGAAATAGGCAATGCAGCTTCACTGTGATTTTAGTTATTTAGAATCGTTTTAAATTACCCGCCAACCGATCTTTTTTGTCATAAAACTGTCAGGGGAATAGCTGTTTCTTCTAAATTTGCGAACAATAAAAAGTATCCGTACTAGCGAACGATAAAGCTTTTATTAATGAAAATGGCTATGAATCAATTAATTGGCAAGACGTCCGGGTTTATTCTGGGGCTTATTGCATTTACTTATGTTTCAGTGACTTCTTTCTCATGGGCAGCCAACGGGGAAGAGTTGTTTACTACACATTGTGCTACCTGTCACAAGGTGCTGGAGAGCAGTACCGGTCCTAAGTTGCAAGGCGTTCGGGCTAAATGGGAGGAAGGCGGAGCATTAGAAGGTTCGCTTCATGAATGGGTGCGTGACTGGAGTGTTGCTGCAGCTAAGGATCCGTATGCGGCATCTGTTGCTACCTGGTCACCAACAGCGATGTCTAAGTTTGGATTTTTGAAAGATGATGAAATTGAGGCGATATTTGATTATGCCGATAATTATACTGCTCCTGTCGCCGCTGGTGGTACTGGGGCTGCTGGTGGAGATATGGCTTCCGGACCAGTAGAGGAAGAGTCTAATTCATGGGTTTGGATTTTGATCGGAATTGTTTTCGTGGGTATTATCTTGGCAGTCGGAGGTGTTCGTCGCCAATTGAAATATGCTACGGTTGAGAATGAAACCGGTACCGCTCCTGCTGAAGAGAGCTATGGAGATGAGATTCGTTCATGGGCGTTTAAAAACAGAAAGTTTGTAGGAATTATTGTGTTGGTTGTGGTTATGTCAGGTCTGGTATACGGATACCTGGCGTTGAATACGGTAGGGGTTTATCATAACTACCAACCTTCGCAGCCAATTGAATTCCCTCATGATATTCACGCCGGTGTTAACGGTATCGATTGTAAGTATTGTCACAACTCAGTGGAACGCTCAAGAACGGCTGGTATTCCTACAGTGAATGTTTGTATGAACTGTCACAAAGGAGTGAAAGGGAAAGACGATGCGCAAAAAGAAAAGATTGCAAAAATCTATGCAGCGGCTGGATTTGATCCGGAAGGTCCGGGGTCTTACACAGGTGAAACCGATCCTATTGTTTGGAATAAGGTACACGTTTTACCGGATCACGTTTACTTTAATCACAAGCAGCACGTTCTTGTAGGTGGTCTTGATTGTAAGCAGTGTCATGGAGATATGACGAAAGAGAAAACGGCAAGAGTTGTTCCGGTTGAAGAGTTGTCAGCAATAGAAGGAAATATTAAACTTACACGCCCTACTTTAACAATGGGTTGGTGTATCGAGTGTCATGGTGAGAAAGAAATTTCGAACGGTCCTGTAAATACAGTTGGTTCAGGTTACTATGACGAGATTCACCGTCGACTTATGGATAATGATAAAGAATTATACCAGAAGTATTTGAAAGATGATAAAGTGACCGTTAAGGAACTTGGTGGTTGGGAATGTGCGAAGTGTCACTATTAATAACATTTGAAGGTCAATAGAAATATGGGAATGACAGAGAATAATCCGAAAGATCTTGCAGCAGTGAATGCAAAACCTGAGTACTTCGAGTCTCGTGGTGAAATCGCACCTCAAGAACTTAGTGTTGATGAATTCTTGGCAGATGAAAAGCTAAGAGAAGCATCAACAGATCGTCGTGACTTTTTAAAGTTTCTGGGATTCAGTGTGGCAGCAGCGACACTTGCAGCTTGTGAAGCTCCGGTTACTAAAGCGATACCATACGTTACAAAACCTGAGGATGTTACTCCCGGGGTGGCGAATTGGTACGCATCTACTTATTACGATGGTAATTCTTACGCTTCAATTTTAGTGAAGACACGCGAAGGGCGTCCTATTCATATTAAAGGTAATCGCGACTTCGGGATTACTTACGGAGGACTTACTCCTGAAATGGCGGCTTCTGTTTTGACACTTTACGATGGAGAACGTCTTAAGAATCCATTGAAAAACGGAGCAGAAACTACCTGGTCTGAAGTAGATGGAGACATTAAAAAATCACTTGGAGCGATCAAGTCGAAGAACGGAAAAATCACAATCGTTTCGAATACAATCATCAGTCCTTCGACACTTCGTGTTATTTCTGATTTCTCGGCAGAATACGGTAATGTTGAACACATCCAGTATGATGCGGTATCGTATGACGGAATTCGTCAGGCGAATAAAGATAGTTTCGGGATGGATGTTATTCCTTCCTACGATTTTGCGAAGGCAGATACAATTGTTTCTGTTGGAGCTGACTTCCTGAATGGTTGGTTGCTTGCTAATGCATATTCTGTTGAGTATGCGAAGAACAGAAAACCCGAAGCGGGAAAAATGTCCAAGCACTTCCAGTTTGAGGCAAATATGTCTATGGCGGGTGCGAATGCAGATTACCGGGGAATGGTTAAGCCTTCACAGTATGCTGCTGTTTTAGCTGCAATAGCTGAAGGAGTAGGAGCTGGAAAAGTTGCCGGTGTTGATACATCTGCCGTAAAGGGGATGGTAGAAGTGAAGGAAGCTGTTAAAGCTTTGAAATCGAGTAGAAGTAAATCATTAGTGGTTTGTGGATCAAACAACAAAGCACTTCAGATTATCACGAATAAGATTAACCACGCACTGGGTGCGTATACGACAACTATCAATCTGAACAATCCTGTTGCGATGTTTAAATCGGAAGAGGCGAAGATGATGAAGTTTGTTAAAGACGTGCTGGCAGGGAAAGGTCCGGATGCAGTCATCTTCTACGGAACGAATCCTGTTTACACAACACCAAACGGAGCTAAATTGTCAGAGGCTATTTCAAAAATAGGTCTTTCTGTTTCAACTGCTTCCTGGAATGATGAAACTGCTGCGAACTGTCAATACGTTTGTCCTGATCATCATGCATTAGAGACATGGAACGATTACGCTCCGGTGAAAAATCATTACGGAATTGCACAGCCAACTATCAAGCCTTTGCACAATACAGCGTCGGCGCAAGAGTCATTCCTTGTATGGGCAGGTAAAGCAAACCGTAAAGGAAGAGAAAGTAAAGTTTACTTTGATTATATACGTACTATCTGGGAACAGGAAGGATTTACACGTCAAACAGAGTTTGCTGATTTCCATACATTCTGGAATAAGTCAGTACACGATAGTGCGATGACTGTCCCTGCTGAGGCTCCATCATCTCCTGAATTTGCTGCTTCTCTTAACGGACTTGCAGGTAAATTGCCAAAAGGTGGTGATGTAGAAGTAGTACTGTATCAAAAAGCATCAATGGGTATTGGTCTTCAGGCCGGAAACCCATGGTTGCAGGAAATGCCGGATTCACTTTCTAAAGTAACATGGGATAACTATATCACCATGAACTACAAAGAAGCGAAGGATGCAGGTTACAATGTAAAGATGGATCAGGAACATGGAGCTACATTGGCGAGTGTTACTGTTGGAAATGAAACATTCGAATTGCCTGTGATTGCTACTCCTGGACAAGCGTCTGGTACAATAGGTATAGCACTTGGTTACGGACGTGGAGAAAATGGAGAAAAAATAGGTAAAGCAGCATTCCGTACGAAAGAATACGGAGGATACGAAATGGAAGAGGGTAAACGTGCTTCTATTGGTAAGAATGCTTTCCGACTGATTGATATTTCTGCCGGGTATATGTCGTATGATGTTGTTGGTTCTGTGAAAAAGATCGGAGGAAACTACCCGATTGCAGCAACACAGTTCCAGTTGACAGCTATGGGACGTTCTTCTATTGTTAGAGAAACAACGCTTGATATTTTCAATAAGAAGAATGAAACAGCATATAACCCACCACATATGCTTACAACGCACCATGGTAAGGAGCATGTAAGTAAATTTGATTTGTGGACTTCTCATCCGGTTGAACATGTTGGGCACCGTTGGGCGCTTTCTATCGACTTAAACTCGTGTTTAGGATGTGGAACATGTCTAATTGCCTGTCAGTCTGAAAACAACGTTCCGGTTGTTGGTAAGGATGAAGTAAGACGTGGACGTGAGATGGCGTGGTTGCGTATTGACCGTTATTACAAGTCAGAAGATGAATTAGCTGTTGGTACGAAGAAAGAAGAATTCTCGTACGGAGCATTAGAAGATAATATTGAAGAAAATCCTTCGGTAGTATTTATGCCGATGATGTGTCAGCACTGTAATCACGCACCATGTGAGACAGTATGTCCGGTTGCGGCGACTAACCACTCGAACGAAGGATTGAACCAAATGGCTTATAACCGTTGTATCGGTACACGTTACTGTGCGAACAACTGTCCGTACAAAGTACGTCGATTCAACTGGTTTAATTATCCTGCATATAAGAAGTTTACAGAAATCAACCCTGCTCAGGATGATCTTGGACGTATGGTGTTGAACCCTGATGTAACTGTCCGTACACGTGGTGTAATGGAAAAATGTTCACTTTGTGTTCAGAAAATTCAGGAAGGTAAACTTGTAGCGAAAGCAGAAGGAAGACCCGTTAAGGATGGTGATGTAACGGTTGCATGTGCTGATGCTTGTGCTACAAATGCTATCACAATTGGAGACTGGAACGATACGCATTCGGAAGTACGCGGTGCTTCAGAAGGTAAGCGTGCATATCAGGCACTGGAAGAGATTGGTGTGAAACCAAATATCTGGTACCAGGTTAAAGTTCGTAACCATGACAATGCCGGGTTGGATGCTGCTCAGGTAGAAAAGGATTACGCTCATCACGGTAGTGAAGGGCATGGAAATGAAGGTCATCATTAATAACAATATTTTTTAAAATAAATTGTAATGCACAAGGAATCCGCGATTAGAGAGCCCCTGATTTTAGGCCACAAGACGTATCACGATATTACAGATGACGTTTGCAAGCCTATCGAGGACAAGGCACCCAAAATGTGGTATGTATTATTTACGATTGCCGCAATTATTGGACTATACGGAGTAGGTACAATACTTTATCTTCTGGGTACAGGTATCGGAGTTTGGGGATTGAACAAAACCGTTGGTTGGGCCTGGGATATTACCAACTTTGTATGGTGGGTAGGTATTGGTCACGCCGGAACACTTATTTCTGCAGTACTTCTTTTGTTCCGTCAGAAATGGAGAATGGCGATTAACCGTTCTGCTGAAGCGATGACAATCTTCGCTGTATTTATGGCAGGGCTTTTCCCTCTGATTCACATGGGACGTATCTGGATGGCTTATTGGGTACTTCCGTTACCTAACCAGTTCGGATCGCTTTGGGTGAACTTTAACTCACCACTTCTTTGGGACGTATTCGCGATTTCAACGTATCTTTCTGTATCAGTTGTTTTCTGGTATATTGGATTGATTCCTGACTTTGCTACTTTACGGGATCGTGTTAAGAATCCGCTATCTAAGAAAATGTATACTTTGATGGCTTTCGGATGGTCAGGAAGAGCAAAACACTGGAATCGTTTTGAATTGGTTTCACTTGTACTTGCCGGTGTTGCTACACCACTTGTATTCTCGGTACACTCGATTGTATCTTTTGACTTTGCAACTTCAGTTATTCCGGGATGGCACACCACGATTTTCCCTCCTTACTTCGTTGCGGGAGCGGTATTCTCAGGTTTTGCGATGGTACAGACACTGATGTTGGTTATGCGTAAAGCAATGCATCTTGAGGCATACATTCATACAAGACACGTAGAATACATGAATATTGTAATCATGGTAACCGGTTCGATAGTTGGGGTGGCATACCTTACAGAGCTTTTCGTATCATGGTATTCCGGAGTTGAGTACGAATCATACGCATTTATTAACCGTTTCTCCGGACCATACTGGTGGGCTTACTGGTCGATGATGACCTGTAACGTAATCTCTCCGCAGTTGATGTGGTTCAAGAAGTTAAGAAGAAGTTTGTTGTTTACATTCATCATTTCGATTGTAGTAAACATCGGTATGTGGTTTGAGCGTTTTGTAATTATCGTAACATCAATTCACAGAGATTACCTTCCATCTTCTTGGAGTATGTTCTACCCGACACACATTGATATCGGAATCTTTGTAGGAACTATCGGATTGTTCTTTGTTTTCTTCTTGTTGTTTGCACGTTTCTTCCCGGTATTACCATTGAACGAGCTTAAGACAATTCTGAAGTCTTCAGGAGAATCATACAAAAATCAGTCGGACGACCATGCACATGGTCATGAAAGTAATAATCATTAATGAAGCACAGACATGGCGGATAAAGTATTATATGCAATGTATGACGACGACGATGTACTAAAAGATGGTGCAAAGAAGTTGGTCGCAAAAGGTGTCAGAATCGCAGAGGTATTCTCTCCATTCCCGATTCACGGTATTGACCCAATAATCGGTGTAAAACAGACACGTTTAGGAATCATGTCCTTCATTTATGGTCTTACTGGTCTTACGCTTGCTACGATCGGTATGCGTTACTTCATGATTGATGACTGGCCGATGAATATTGGTGGTAAACCAAACGGAACGTATTTGGAGAATATGCTCGCTTTTATTCCGATTACGTTTGAGTTTACAGTTCTTTGTGCTGCTCACGGAATGTCAATTACGTATTTGTTGCGTAACAAAACATTGCCAGGTATGAAGGCGGATAACCCTGATCCTAGAACGACAGATGACAAGTTTGTTATGGAGCTACGTTTGTCTGAAAATGCTCAGTTTTCTGAGGATGAATTACAGGCGATGCTGAAGGAAACGGGAATTATTGAATTAGATCAAAAAGAATTAAAATAGTTTGCCATGAAGAAAACTTTAAAGGCAATAGCTACACTAACATTGTCCATGTCTGCGGGAGTGATCCTTTTCTCTTCCTGTAGTTCAAATGCAGATAGTCCGTATTATGAATACATGCCAGACATGTATCGTTCACCTGCAATTGAACCGTATGTGGATTATGGAGAGGTAAGAGAACGTTATGATGAAAACCGTGCTTTGACTCAGTCGGCAATGACTCCTCCGGTAGGGACAATTCCTTACCATGGAACAGATAAAAAGCATGTACTAATGATGCTTCCTTATCACCGTCTTGCTGATCAGGGAATGGATATGTCTCACGGGCACTACGGAAGTGAATTGAGTGATTCACTGGGTAGAGAGTACGAATTGGCAGCAAAGGATATGAATCCCGTTCTGATTGATGCAGATAATGCCAAAGAAGTATTGGATAAGGGAAAGAAATTGTACGCGAAATTCTGTCAGCACTGTCATGGTGAAAAAGGAGATGGAAAAGGGCCGATGGTTGAATCGGGAGCTTACTCCGGAGTACCAAATTACGGAACACTTACCATAGCAGATGGACAAATGTTCTACTCTATTTACTACGGAAAAGGTTTGATGGGAGCACATGCTTCGTTGTTGAATAAAGAAGAAATCTGGAATGTAATTCATTACATAAACAAACTTCAGAATGACAAGTATCCGGAGTCTGAGTCTGTTGAAGACGAGGGAGAGGTAACGGAAGATGCAGAAGGAGATGTTCAGGATGATAACCAGGTGGCAGGATAATTAACTATAAGAAAGTACAAAAAAGCACAGCGATGGAATTTAGTATTTCAAATAAGTCAAAAAAACTTGTTCTCGGATTGATATCAATTGGAGCACTGTTAGCAATTGTCGGAGTCTTCACGATGGGTGAAGGAGAGGACAAATTTCAGCGAATCATGGCGAACTTTCTGATTGACGGGTTCTTCTTTTTCGCAATAGCTTTGGGAGCTTTGTTCTTCCTTGCTTTACAGTATGCCACAGAAACAGGTTGGTACGCTTATGTAAAGAGAGTTATTGAAGGTGTTGCAGGTTATATCCCGGTGGGGGCAATTATATTGTTAATTGTTTTTGTAGTACTTTCTTTAACACACGGAGGTCACATCTATATTTGGATGGATCCGGATACAGTGGCGAATGATCATATTATTCAGAATAAATCAGCTTATCTGAATATTCCTTTCTTTCTGATCAGAACAGTAATTTATCTTGCGGTATATTATATTTTCTATCGTGGATTCCGTCAGCGTTCACTTTTGGAGGACCAAGTAGGAGGTACTGACATTCACTTTAAGAATTATCGTAAAGGAGCTACTTTCCTTGTTCTTTTCGCTGTGTTTAGTTCAACATCTTCATGGGACTGGATCATGTCAATTGATGTACACTGGTTCTCTACATTGTTCGGATGGTATGTTTTTGCCGGAATGTGGACTTCTACGATGGTTGTTCTGGTAATATTGACATTACACCTTAAGAAGAACGGGTACTTACCGAAAGTAAATGATAGTCATATTCATGACCTTGGAAAATGGACATTTGCGACTTCTTTCCTTTGGTCTTACCTATGGTTCTCACAGTTTATGTTGATCTGGTACTCGAATATGGGAGAAGAGGTAATTTATTACCAACAACGAATAGAGGACTTTAAATTGCTTTACTTCACAATGTTTATTATCAACTTTGCACTTCCTATGCTTATGTTGATGTCGCGTGAAGCAAAACGTAATTCTGGAATTCTTACATTTGTAGGTTTGGTAATTTTAGTTTTCCACTGGGTAGATGTATACATGATGGTAGTGCCGGGATCAATCGGAAGTGGTGCATCGATTTCTTTCTTTGAGGTCGGATTGTTCCTTCTGTTTGCTGGAGTGTTCATATATGTTGTGTTGAACGCATTAACAAAAGCTCCTCTTACGCCGGTGAATCACCCGTTCCTGGATGAGAGTATTCATCATGAAATTTAAGATTTAGTAAAAAAACCGAATAAATAAGGAAGAATGAAGTTCATAGCACTTATCGTAATCGTTTTAGGAATCATTGCTGTAGCGCAATTGATGCGGGTTTACGAATTGACCTCGAAGCTGCGTAATCGTCGCGAGGAGGAAATTGAATTGAGAGATAACAAGATGAATGCAAATCTAATGTTGCTGTTCATGTTTATCTTCTTCGGGTCTTTTTTGTGGATGGTAGCTCGCTATGGTGCAGGAGGAATTCCTGTAGCAGCTTCTGTCGAGGGTGTAGGATATGACAGTTTGATGGGATTGAATTTGATTATTATTTTATTAGTTTTCTTCCTTACGAACGGGTTATTGTTCTGGTTTGCCTATAAGTATTACAAAAAACCGGGTGTTAAGGCATATTGGTATCCTCATAATAACAAACTGGAACTTTTATGGACAGTTGTTCCTTCTATTGTTCTTGCGGTTATTATTATTCTTGGACTGAAAAACTGGAATGAGAGACAAGGAGCTTCTGGAGAGGATGCAATCAGAGTAGAGTTATATTCAAAACAGTTTGACTGGACAGTACGTTATGCAGGAGAAGACAATGTTTTGGGTAAATTTGACTACAAACTAATCAACGGAAATAACCCGTTAGGATTGGCTACGCGTAATACAATTGATGCACGTGTTCAGGAAATGGATAGCTTGATTAAAGCTGCGGAGAAACGCATTAATAATCCGGATAATATTTTCTCGGTTGAGTCTTTGGAAAAGCTGCGTGGAGATTTGGCAAGTAAAGAACGAATTTATCTTCGTTTGAAACAATTACAAAATCTGCACAATGATAGTCTTGATGTTTATGCATACGATGATATTGTAAAACCGTCAAATACAAAGTTGGTATTGTGTAAAGGTAGAGAGTATGAATTCAGCTTCCGTGCTGAAGATATCATACATAGTGCTTTCTTCCCTCATTTCCGTGCGCAGATAAACACTGTACCTGGAATGGTGACACGTATGAAGTTTACACCATCTATGACTACAGAAGAGATGCGTAAAGAGTTGAATGATGATGATTTCCAGTATATTTTGATGTGTAACAAAATTTGTGGTGCATCGCACTCAAATATGAAGTTGTTTGTCGAAGTATTGGATGAAGCACAATACAATGAGTGGTGGACGCAGGAAATTGCTGAAAACACATTTAAGAAATAAGATTAATTATACTAACAAATAAATTTTAGAAAATGGCAGTTGGAGCTCACGAAGCACACGGACATCACGAAGAGAATTTTGTTTCAAAATATATCTTTAGTCACGACCATAAAATGATCTCAAAGCAGTTCTTGTTAACTGCGGTGTTCATGGGAGTGGTAGCGATGTTATTATCTATTTTGTTCCGTATTCAATTAGGTTGGCCGGAAGAAAGTTCGGATTTCTTGCATGCATTTCTAGGAGATCGATGGGCACCGGATGGTATCCTGGATAGAAACATGTACCTTGGTTTGGTAACGATGCACGGTACGATCATGGTATTCTTCCTTCTGACAGGAGGTTTGTCAGGAACGTTCTCTAACTTGCTGATCCCTTACCAGATTGGTGCACGTGATATGGCATCCGGATTCATGAACATGCTTTCTTACTGGTTGTTCTTCCTTTCTTCTGCAATAATGATTATATCGTTATTTATTGAGACAGGACCTGCAATGGCCGGATGGACAGTTTATCCACCTTTATCGGCATTACCACAGGCTGTTCCTGGTTCAGGATTAGGAATGACTCTTTGGTTGACTTCGATGGCAATCTTTATCGCATCATCATTGATCGGTTCATTGAACTACATTGTAACTGTTTTGAATTTACGTACAAAAGGAATGCACATGACAAGAATGCCGCTTACAATCTGGGCATTCTTTGTAACAGCAGTTCTTGGTCTGCTTTCTTTCCCTGTTCTTTTCTCTGCAGCGCTTCTGTTGATCATGGACAGATCTATGGGAACATCATTCTATTTGAGCGATATTATTGTAGGTGGTGAAATGCTTGATAATACCGGAGGTTCTCCGTTATTATACCAACACTTGTTCTGGTTCCTTGGACACCCGGAGGTATACATTGTACTTCTTCCTGCTTTGGGACTTTCTTCGGAGATTATTTCTACGAATTCGCGTAAGCCTATTTTCGGATATCGTGCAATGATCGGTTCTATTCTTGCGATCGGTTTCCTTTCCTTTATAGTATGGGGTCACCATATGTTCGTTACAGGAATGAACCCATTCTTAGGAAGTGTCTTCGTGTTTACGACACTACTGATTGCGATTCCATCAGCAGTTAAAGTATTTAACTACCTGACAACGCTGTGGAGAGGTTCTATCGTTTATACTCCGGCCATGTTGTTTGCCGTGGGTATGGTATCAACCTTTATTACTGGGGGAGTTACAGGTATTATTCTTGCTGATTCAGCACTTGATATTGCTGTCCACGACACCTATTTTGTTGTTGCGCACTTCCACGTTGTAATGGGAATGTCGGCGGTATTTGGAATGTTTGCGGGGGTTTATCACTGGTTCCCTAAGATGTATGGAAAAATGATGAACACAAGATTGGGATATGTTCACTTCTGGACAACTCTTATTTCAGGATATGGAGTATTTTTCCCAATGCACTTTGTTGGAATTGCAGGGGCACCACGTCGTTACTATGATTACTCAGTATACGAAACATTCGATGCGAACCAATTCGAGATTATTTTTGAATTGAATCAAATTATCTCGGTGTTTGCTATTCTTGGTGGATTTGCTCAGCTGATTTTCCTTTATAATTTCTTCTATAGTATTTACAGAGGACCTAAAGCAGTTCAAAACCCATGGAAGTCAAATACACTGGAGTGGACTACACCGGTTGAACATATTCACGGAAACTGGCCGGGAGCTCTTCCTGAAGTACACAGATGGCCTTACGATTATAGTAAGCCTGGTGCTGAAGAGGATTTTATCCCTCAGATAGTACCTTTGGCAGAAGGTGAAGAAGAACATTAATTTCTGAAAATGTATATAATTGAAACCCGTAACTCTGAAAGAGTGCGGGTTTTTTTATTCATTTTTCTTTTTTATCTTTCAGTTTAAATTGATTTGATTACTACTATATTTGTTTGATAATGAAACTACTGCTTATTGACGATTTTCTTGATTTTACTGCAGAAGAGCTTTTGGTTGACCGGGAAGAAGTGTATGCAGATATGCCGTTCAGAGAAATCAGAACCTGGAGTTCTTTAAATGCATTGGTATTCATTTCCCGCATAAGTGATGAAATGAATGTGTTGGTTTCATCTTCGGATTTGGCAGGGTGCACTACATTAAAGGATATTTATGAACTCATTAAAGCAGTTGAATAATGGGATACTTCACTACTCGTAATACCTGTATAAAGGGAGTAGTTTCTGGTGTTCCTGAGTATACAGAAGATAATCTGATTCTGGAACTGATCGCAGAGGAAGAAAGAGAACCTTTAGTCAAGCATACGGGAATCCGTTTTAGAAGAATTGTCGAGGATAGATCACTTTCTATTGAACAATTTTTCACCCCTTTGGTTGAAAAACTTCTGCGAGAGCTGAATTGGGAAAAGGAAACTATCGATGTTTTGATTTGTGTTACGCAAAATCAGTTTAATGCAATTCCGTCGGTAGCTTGTAAACTGCACGAACTTCTGGATTTGGAGGAAAAAGTGTTTTGTTACGATATTAATTCCGGCTGTTCGGGCTTCGTATATGGTCTTTATACGGTAAATCAGGTACTGTCCGGTTTATCAGGTGATTATGCCCGGGCTGTTTTATGTTGTGGAGATATTTCCTCTTTCCTGACGGAGGAGACAGACAAAGCAGTTCGGCCGGTTTTTTCGGATGCTGTCTCCGTTGTGGGGATTGAAAGGTCAGAATCTGCTGGTGAATCGTCAGATATGCATTTTAATCTTGAAACATTCGGTAAAGGTCGTAATGCGATATATACAGACATAGGAAAAGATGGTAAGACTTATATGCGGTTGAATGGGATCGACATATTTAATTATTCTGTAAAACATGTTCCTGGAAATATAGAGGGATTGCTGGAGCATTTTTCTGTTGATAAAGAGGATGTTGGTTTGTATTTTTTCCATCAGGCTAATAAAGTAATTAATGAAGCAGTACGGAGAAAACTATCTGTTCCTCTTAAAAAAGTACCCTCTACATTATATGATTATGGTAATACGGCCTCAGCAAGCATCCCGGTTACAATTGGAGTAGTAGGGGAACAACTGGATAGTGAGAAGTGGACACTATTGAGTGGTTTTGGTGTTGGTTTTTCAATTGCATCAGTGGTTTTGAAGCTAAATCCTGAGATATGTTTCCCCCCGTTTTCGTTGAAACTATAGTGTATGAAGGATATTGACATAGTAATTCCCGTATATAATGCTGAAGCGAACATCCCTGATCTGCTGCTAAGTTTAGAGAAATGGTCGGCTAATGTATCTGCCAATGTACACTTTATATTTGTGGATGACGCAAGTGTAGATAACAGTTTTCAATGTCTTGTCGATAAATTGCGTGAGATCAAAAACTTTTCTTTTGAAGTAATTCAACTATCAAAAAATTATGGTCAACATACTGCAACTGCTGTTGGGTTTTCCTTTTCTTCTTCTTCTCTTGTAGGTACTATGGATGATGACTTACAACAGAATCCGGAAGATTTTGATGTTATGATAGAGAAGATGGACCGGGACGATCTTGATCTTGTTTATGGAACGTACGGTGATAAGGCTCATGCAGCGGGTCGAAACCTTGGCAGTAAAATGTTAAAAAGGCTGATGGGATATTCAGATATTGATTATTCGATAGTAACTTCTTTTCGCTTGATGAAGTCTGAGGTTATTGAGGGATTTAAACTGTCGGTATCTCCTGTTGTCTTTCTGGATGAATTTTTACTCAGAAATGCTTCTGCTATTGAAAGTTGTAAGGTGAGTCATGCAAAACGAGCTAATGGAGAATCAAATTATTCAACCTGGAAACTGATTCGTTTTGCGATCCAGATTCTTATTTTACATTCGCCATTACCCTTGAAAATAATTACACGTTTTGGGTTACTAATGTCTATTGTCTTTTTCGTTATCGGTTGCTATTATATCTACGCTAAATTTGCTTTTGGCTCTGAGCTCGGTTTTACATCGCTTATTGTATCGATCTTTTTTTCTACGGGTATGATTTTGCTTTCACTGGGTATTATTGGTGAATATATCCGGAGACTCTGGGTGGCTCAGAAGAATTTTGACAGAGTGTTGATCAGGAAGAAATGTTGAGACTGAAAGGGAATAATTTAGTGCTGGAATCCTTAACGCCGGAAACTGCTGAACTTGTCAGAGTATGGAGAAATTCCGTCCCTATCAGGAGTCAAATGGAGTATCAGGATGTAATTAGTGAGAGAGAACAGATGAAATGGCTGTCTTCAGTCACAAATGACGAAAACCGGTATTTCCTGATCAGATATAACGAGGTACCGATAGGAATGATTCATCTGGCGCATATTGATAGAGTAGAGAGAATGGCTGATACCGGTCTATTTATAGGAGAGGTATCCTATTCCGGTACGGGAATTGCGTTGGAAGCTTCTTTGTTGCTATTACATTTTGCGTTTGAAGAATTGGGTTTGAAAAAAGTATATGCAAAAATAAAGAAGGGTAATCAACAGGCAGAAAATTATAATGAATTTCTTGGATTCATAAGAGAAGGGGAGTATAGCCCGGGTTTTGGAAAATGGAAATTGACGGAGAAGAATTTCCGTATAAAAGAACCGAAACTGATGAAACTACTTCAATTGATTTAACGTTGGAGGATTCGCCATCTGATTTCATCAAGTAACATTTTTACTCTTTGGAAGAGATTCTTTCCTTCAAGTTGTAAATAAGTCCTTGTAAATAGTGAAGGGTTAAGAACCCATTTTACCGATCGTTCATACCAGGGACGATTTCCATAAGGAAACTTTTTCAACTCAAATTTAGAGGCTAATTGTGGTCTGATTTTCTCGAAGTATTCTTTTCTGTTATGATGATAATACGGATTCTTTTTTCTGGGAACCAAAACATCCGTTCCCAGATGAAAAGTTAAGTGTTCATCAAGTATAAAAACCGGTTTCTCAGCAAAAGCAGATAAATTGTGGATGAGTGTGACTTCCAGAAATGATATACCGATACAAATAGTACCAAGTTTGAATTTATCGAATAGATCACGCTTGAAAACAAAGCAGTCAAAACCCGGGTGCGACCTGCCAAGCTCACCATACATTTCCGGAAGGTTTTCGATTCCTTTATAATCGGGTCTGATTCGTCTTCGATTAATTACAATAGCATCATGCCCGTTTTCAATCAGTTGAACCACACGATCGTAGAAATGTGGCATAAGGGCAATGTCAACATTTGTGTAGATTATATACTGTTCATCTGTTTCAAGATATACTTTTTCCAGAATATCATGAATCAGTGGTAATTTTTTCCCCCTTAATTCGGTATTCACAGTTAAAATACTTTTTTCGAGGTGCGAGAGTTGTGTAAATTCGGGGGGTATTACTTCCGTATCTTCTTCAAATTGCGTTGTGTAAAGTGTTATCTGATTTGTAAATTTCGAAAATTGACGCGCTCTTATCATTGACTCGAATGTAACGGGTTGTGCTACAAATAAGTCAGAATCTTCTCCGGTTTTTACGGGATTAACGATATGTGCAAGGTTGATCACAAATTAACTTTTCGTACTAGATGTAGTAAAACTACAAATTTTTTATTTTGAACGGGTTAATTTTTTTGAGGGGGCAGCCCCTCTTGGGTGAAAGTTACATTTTTGTATATATTTGTCAGCTAAGTGTTTACAAGGGGATTTCTGCGTTTTTATTTAACGGTAATTA
>NZ_CFIGVI010000036.1:7371-30612 GCF_984588085.1 Wandonia sp. | reverse complement strand
AACCACTTACTCCTAAAACGCTGTACACTCATCTTACATGTATTATAAGTCATATTTTATCTATTTTCTGGACATTCCCCGATTCATCAACTTTTACAAACCAGCTTTTCGTTTCTTTTTGAGGTATATGATCCTCAAAGTTCGTTTCCTTGGGAAACACTCCCTCTTCTGTTAATAATGAGTCTGCAACAAATTCACGCATACTTGTAACCTTTATAAATCCATCATCCAGTATTTCATAATCCATCCAATAGAAATCCGGGTTTGCCATATCCTGATCACAACCTATCCCTATTTGTTCTTTCTCAACTTCTTTTTTTGCTACGAACACCTCCAGATAGACACAACTACAGACAAAATCATTCACCTCATAAATACAGTAACTAACAGAATCGTTTACTGTTTTGAGATGCTTTAGTGTTTGAGAACCATATATACCGCTATTATTTATCTCTACAGAATCTCTATGCATTTTTTTTAACCACATTGCATATTCACTCTCGTTGTCCAAAACCAATTGCTCCTCAACATTAGTGGTAATCTCAGTCGAATGCCCAATTTCTCTTTCTTGTGTTGAACATCCTGAAAAAAGACAGGTTAATAGCATGACTAGCAAATAATTATTCATCTATGTTAGTATGTATGTTACAAACAATAAAACTAATTAATTTTAACTCTACTTCTAAAAATAAAAAATCCCCTTCCAAAAACTGAAAGGGGATTTTTACTTATACTATCTCTACTCTTTTTTACTTTTTTATCTTTCCTTCCAGATCCAAAAGGAAACTATAGACTTTAGCCGTTTCTTTTAATGACTCAAAACGTCCGGAAGCACCACCGTGCCCTGCATCCATGTTTGTATCCATAAACAAGAGGTTGTCGTCTGTTTTCATGTCACGTAATTTAGCTACCCATTTTGCAGGTTCCCAGTATTGTACCTGAGAATCGTGCAGTCCAGTTGTCACCAACATATTCGGGTATGCCTGTGCTTTTACATTATCATAAGGAGAGTACGACAGCATATAATCGTAATACTCCTTATCATTCGGGTTCCCCCACTCATCATATTCTCCTGTAGTCAACGGAATAGAATCATCCAACATTGTTGTTACTACATCTACAAATGGAACCTGTGATACCACACCATTATACAATTCAGGTGCAATATTAATCACAACTCCCATTAATAGTCCTCCGGCCGATCCTCCCTGAGCATACAAATGTTCCGCAGAAGTGTATTTTTCAGCTATCAGATGTTTTGAACAATCTACAAAATCTGTGAATGTATTCATCTTTTTCAGCATTTTCCCATCTTCATACCATTGACGCCCCATGTATTGTCCTCCGCGGATGTGAGCCAGAACAAAAATGAATCCTCTGTCCAGTAAGCTCAAACGTGTCGTAGAAAAATACGGATCGATTGTATAACCATACGAACCATACGCATATTGCAATACAGGATTTTCACCGTTTTTCTCCATTCCCTTACGATACACGACCGACATCGGAATTTTTGTACCGTCCTCTGCTGTTGCCCAAATTCGTTCTTCAACGTAGTTGTTTTTGTCAAATGTTCCTCCCGGAACTTCCTGTTCTTTCAACAAGGTTTTCTCCTGTGTCGTCATGTTGAAATCCATAACAGAAGCCGGAGTAGTCATCGATTGATAACCAAAACGCACTACATCTGTGTCAAACTCAACATTAGATGTCGTGTACGCTGTATAGGTTTCGCTATCAAATGGCAGGTAGTAATCGGTTGACGTATCCCAGGAACGAATACGTAGTTTACTCAAACCTCCTGAACGTTCACTGATGACCAAATAATTCTTGAAAATATCAATGCCTTCCAATAATACATCCTCACGATGCGGAATAAGATCTGTCCAGTTTTCTTTAGAAGTCTTATTTTCCGGACAAGTCACCAATTTAAAGTTGGTTGCACTGTCTTTATTCGTTACAATGTAAAACTTCCCGTCGTAATACGACACGCCATATTCCAATCCGCGCTCACGTTTTTGTAAAACCGCAAATTCTCCGTCCGGATTATTTGCATCCAGATAGCGATACTCATCACTTACCGTACTCGATGAACCAATCAACAAATACTTCTGTGATTTTTCCTTGTACACAAATGTGTTATAGGTATCATCCTTTTCTTCATACACCAACTGGTCTGACTCGGGACTTTCTCCCAATTTGTGCTTATAAATTTTATCCGAACGCAAAGTAACCTCATTATTTCGTGTGTAAAACAAGGTTTTATTGTCATTTGCCCACGATGATCCTCCGGTTGTATTTGTAATTTTTTCAGGATAAATCTCTCCCGTCTTCAGGTTTTTCACCTGAATTGTATATTGACGACGGCTCACATAATCCACTCCGAAAGCAACCAGATTATTATCCGGACTGACATTTAAACCTCCCAGATTAAAATAGCTGTGTCCTTCAGCCATCTCATTACAATCAAACAAAATTTCTTCCGGAGCGTCCAGACTTCCTTTCTTTCTTGAATAAATCGGATAGTCCTTTCCTTTCTCGAAACGGGTAATGTAATAATACCCGTTCTTAAAATAGGGAACCGACTCATCATCTTCCTTAATACGACTCTTCATTTCCTGAAACAAGTCTTCCTGAAAAGCCTTTGTATGTGCGGTCATTTCCTCATAGTATGCATTCTCTGCATTCAAATAATCAATCACATTCTGGTCTTCCCGATTGTTCAGCCAGTAATAATTATCCACACGTACATCACCGTGTTTTTCCAACTCAAACGGTACTTTTTCCGCCACAGGAGGGGTTACTTTACTCATTGTATTTTTTTCATCTTTTGACTCCGAGCAAGCTATCAACGAAAGACAACATACTGCGGAAGTTATTTTTAACAGCTTCATATTCGTGCAAATTGGTGGGTAAATCTACAAAGAAAAACTCATTTCTACTTGTCTCCTTCCGGGAAACAAAAAACCGACAGAATTACTTTCTGCCGGCTTCTTAAAAAGCAGTTATTGTTTGTATCAGAACCAGTAATCAATAACAAAATTGAGGTTCCACATCTCTACCTTATTAATTCTGTACTTATCAGGGAGATTATCCGGGTCAACAGCCCGTTTATGAACGGCCAGAAATTTCAATTCCAGACCATCCAGGTATCCCTTAAATTTATAATCCAGTGTTCCTGTGAAATGATAATAGGATGTAAGACCGTATTTATTCAGATCAATATCCGTATACTGTACATTATCCGTATAATTTGCTCCCAGTTCAACATAAAAGTTTTTCTTCGGGATTGTATAGCGGTATTTTACTGTCAGAGCATTCACGTCTCCCGCTCCTTCAAATCTCTCGCGTGGCAAACTCGCAAAGAACTGCTCCCGTCCCCATTCTCTTGGAAAAAGGAATCTACCGACGTTAGAAATACCCAGATAATTAAATGTCAGCTGGTGTCCTTTTACCTTAAAGCCTAATCGCGCTCCTGCACCAAAAGCTCTTTCATTTTTCAGTAAGTAGGTTTTTGTCTGATCTGCATTTCCCCCGTTATTAAGTGGAGCTTCATAGAATCCTTCAATACCTGTCAGGAACTTCCAGTTCTTTTTCGTAAATGCATATTCGGAACGCGCAAAAGTGGTGTTAAAGATATTGTCCGCATTATAGTTCCAGATTTGATTTTTCCAGTTTTTTGTCTGGTGCTTTACACCGGTCACACCAATTCCGTATGAGTGAATATTTCCCTTATAACTTTCCGTGCTTTCTAAAGGATTCCGCCCGGTTGAGTAGACTCCCAATGAACTTTGAATCGAGTACCAGTCAACCGTTCCCCTTATAGTAACCTGATTGAACCAGTTTGCCAGAAACTCCCAGTTTTTTATCTTATAATTCAGTGAAATACCACTGAATACATTCGGACGCATCCGGTTATCCTGCCCATTGAGTAAAGGAGACTCAAACTTCTGTCTTCCCAAAACAGCAGTAAACCCTTTGTTTTCATACGAAATAAACAATTCTTCCAGCCTGTCCAGGTCATGCGTATTGTGATGATCGTTGATATCAAACATCAGAATTTCATACCGATTTGACTTACCTGTAATCGGGTCTTTTTCGTAAATATTATCCTGAAAAACCTGGAAGACAAAAAAACCGCTAAATCCGACATGAAAACCTTTCCAGGAGGGACTGTAATACCCCAATCCGGCACCTACTGCCATCGTACTATAATCGGATAATGCTCCCCTGTTAATTGTTCCCATCAAAAAACTGCGGGTATGGAACTCGAAATGACCAAATCTCAAATCTTTTCCCAGTGTCCTTCGTATATTGGTATCACTCTGCCTGGAAGTATGTAAACTATCCGTGTGATGTTGTGCAATAAGGTGGGTTGCTCCGAACAGAATCAGAAAGGTTGTAATTACTCTTTTCATACTTTTTGATTTTCAGACAGGTGTATCATCAATAACCTCCTTTGATATAACTGTATCCTTCCTCCTGTTTCTTTATTACTTCGGCTATTCCGGCAGGAACAAAACCAACAAAATCAGGAAAATGGTCTTTGGTAAGTTTTCTGGGTTTCATGGAGTTTTCACAAATGACAAAGGTTATTCCCCGGTTCGCCAGTTCTTCGAGTTGCCTAAGATTGACTGATTTTTCCGGTAACAGTAAGTTCACCCCTTTGTTATACACAACTACATGCAATGTAGCTTTTGGCCAGTGTCGGGATAAATTATCCAGTTGTTTAATAAAGGCCTTTTGCTGGGTAGAATCGTGTCCGTTTGTAAATTGAAAAACTATTTTGTGCTTTCTTCCATCGTCCGATTTTTTCTGTCCATAGGACCAACCGGAAAGTAGGGTCATAAGCAGGATTACTGATACAACTTTCATGTTTTTCTTTTTTATTCAAAAAATGGCAGCACTTATCGCACTGCCACTTCTATTTTTTATTAATGGGGTAATTTTTTCTGTAGTACACCGTACAGGTACGTTCCAATCGTTGCAAATACGAGTACAATGAACATGGTCAAAAATCCATAACCAATGTTTACGACCATAGGTCCCGGACATGCACCGCTAAGCGCCCATCCCAAACCAAAAATAATTCCCCCGATCAGGTATCTTGGAATTGATTTGGCTTTTGGATGGAAAACAATCGGATCTCCGGAAGCATCCCGCATTTTAAACTTCTTGATCAGCGCAACACCGATGACACCAAGAACAACTGCTGTCCCAATGATTCCATACATGTGAAACGCCTGAAAGCGGAACATTTCCTGAATCCGGTACCAGGATATGGCTTCTGATTTCGTCATAACGATACCAAATAATACCCCCGCCAGTAAAAACTTTATAAATTTCATGTGTTTGTGATTGTATAATTAGAAAATAAGTGGAAATATCCCGAAGGTCATAACCAGCCCTCCGATAAAGAAGCCCACTACTGCTATCATAGATGGTACCTGAAGATCTGAAATTCCGCTAATTGCATGTCCGGAAGTACATCCTCCGGCATAACGTGCGCCAAACCCTACCAGTAAACCACCTATGGCAAGAATCAGAAATCCTTTCAATGAAAAAGCAGAAGAGAAACTAAATAACTCACCCGGCTGCATTGAAGTAGGCGCTGCAAATCCTAACGCTCCAAGGTCGCGAACAGTTGCTTCGGAAATTTGTACGGCATAATCGCCGCCACTCAGGAACTCTTTTGCGATAAACCCACCAATAATTGCTCCAACCAGGAATACCAGATTCCAGACTTGTTTTTTCCAGTCAAAATCGAAAAATTTCACTTTTTTACCCGCACCACCAATGGCACAAATTGTTCTCAGGTTAGCCGAAAATCCGAATGATTTCCCAAAGAACAAAAGTATAAACATTATAAAAGAGATCACCACCCCTGAAAACCACCAGGGCCATGGCTGCATAATAAATTCCAACATTTTTTAGTGTTTTTTTAGTTCAAATGAAATGTAATAATTGGTTTGTACATGTGATTTACCAGTTTCTCTGCTGCACTTGCATGAAAGAAACCTCCTTTACCGTGTGTACCAATGCAAACGATGTCCATATTGCTAATCTGGTTAAAATGGATCACTCCAGCCTCAATATCACTATCCTTCACAATGTGCATTTCGTAATCCTCGACTTCGTTAATACGGGCAAATTTTTCCATATTTGCTTCTATTTCACCCCGAACACTATCTATTGGTTTATTGGTGATTTGTAGTAGATGTAATTTGGCTCCAAAAATAACCGTCAACTTTTTCATCAACGAAAGATCCTGTTTGTCTGTATCGTTAAAGTTGTGTACCAACAATAAATGTTGAATTTCCAGATCTGATCGGTCACACATTAATGTCAACAAGGGCACAGAAGATTTTCGTGCAATAATCTGCGCTTCGCTTCCTGCAATTCGCTCCCGTAATCCCGATAAACCTTTTGTCCCCATTACAATAAGGTCAAAATGATTTTGTTCAGCATAACCAATGATTTCATGGGTAGTTTTGCCATACACCAGTGCCGTATGAATATGATTCCCGTGAATCATTTTTATACTGTTCAGTTTCTGTTCAGCGATGTTTTTCTGAGAAATCACATACTCATTATCGATTTCACCGCAGGTTTCAATCATTCCATTCTCATCAATGGAAACCGTGTCAGGTACATTCAGTACGTGAAGGAAGGTCACGTCCAGATTTGCTTTTCTCTCCAGGTTTTTTACCATCAGGAAAGCATAATCCGCCTGTACCGAAAAATCCGTTGGGATTAGTATTTTCAGTTTATCACTCATGCTTTTCTCCTTATTTCAATAATGATGCTACTTTGCTAACTGTTCCTCCGTTAAAAACGTTTTCCACGCTGTTACGTTCCAGAATCATTTTTGCCTGTCCGCTGCGATTACCACTGCGACAAAAAACAACAATATTCTTTTTCCCTTTGAATTTCGCCAACTCTTTACTGATGCGATCCAACGGAATATTTACAGCACCTTTTACACTTCCGCCTTTATATTCTCCCGGAGTTCTTACATCTACCAAAAAGGCACCGCTGTTCACGATCTCCGCCAACTTCTCGTTCGAAGTGGACTTCCCTTTAAAAAAATCAAATAGTCCCATTTTTTTGTGTTTATGTTGGTTGGGAAAGCCGGATAAATTCCTCCGGCTTTCCATTTTTTCCTGTTATGCTTTCATTACCTTTGACTGACAAACAAAGTCTGTTTTAGGTACACCTGTCTCCGCAATTGCTTTAAACCCACCTTCTATTTCAGTAAAATTCCGGTATCCTCTCGCTTGCAGAATACTCGCTGCAATCATACTTCTGTATCCTCCTGCACAGTGCACAAAGAAGTGTTCCTTCGGATTAATTTCTTTGATCCAGTCATTAATAGAAGCCAGCGGTCTGCTGTATGCCTCCTCGACGTGTTCAGCTTCGTACTCGCTTTCTTTTCGCACGTCATAAACAACGCTTTCTCCTACTTTTAAACGTTCCTTAAACTCTTCCGCGCTTATACGATCTACCTGATCAGTTTCTTTTCCGGCGGTTTTCCATGCCTCAACTCCCCCTTTCAGGTATCCTAACACATTGTCAAATCCTACACGGCTCAAACGAATCACCACTTCTTCTTCCATTCCTTTGTCTGTTACCAGTAACAATGGTTGATTCACATCACCGATCATGGCTCCTACCCAGGGAGCAAAATCTCCGTTAATACCTATGTTCACTGACTGCGGAATAAGTTCTTTTGCAAATTCACCATTGGAACGTGTATCCAGGATCAATGCCCCTGTTGACTCTGCTGCTGTTTCGAATTCTTCAGGAGACAAAGCTGTCATTCCCTGATTAATCACCTCATCTACATTACGGTATCCCTTTTTATTCATTGCTACGTTCGCTCCAAAATAAGCAGGAGGAGGAAGTAGACCATCTGTAACCGCAGCAACAAAAGCTTCTTTATTGGGTTGATTCAACGCGTAGTTTACCTTTTTCTGGTTACCCAGCGTATCTACCGTTTCTTTCATCATGTTTTTACCACAAGCTGACCCTGCACCGTGCGCCGGGTATACAATCACCTCATCCGCCAAAGGCATAATTTTTGTCATCAGGCTATCGTATAAATGTCCGGCTAATTGCTCCTGTGTCATACTGGCTGCTTTTTGAGCAAGATCCGGACGTCCAACATCTCCCAGAAACAAGGTATCTCCTGAGAAAATAGCGTGGTCTTTTCCGTTCTCATCGATCAACAGATAGGTAGTACTTTCCATGGTGTGTCCGGGCGTGTGCAAAACTTTAATTTTTACAGCTCCCAACTCAAACACCTGATTGTCCTCTGCTACAATACAATCGAATTCAGGGTTAGCATTAGGTCCATAAATAATCGGTGCTCCGGTTTCCGCACTTAAATCAATATGACCTGAAACGAAATCTGCGTGAAAATGCGTCTCGAAAATATATTTTAACTTCACTCCATCTTTTTCCAGTAATTCCATATATGGTTTTACTTCACGAAGCGGGTCTATTATCGCTGCCTCGCCATTGGACACAATGTAATATGCTCCCTGCGCAAGACACCCTGTATAGATCTGTTCTACTCTCATTTTTATTCGTTTAAATTGTGTTTAGAAAAATTGTTTTCGATGCAAAGTTCGTGATACTTTACAGCTCCTACAGTTACTTTTGTCACACAACTCATTTCTGAGAGGCCGAATAAACAGAAACCACCTAGTTTACAACAAAATACTCTTTTTACCAGAACAGATTACTTCCGGTTATTAGTATAAAAGATCGGATTATATCCCCAGAACGATCAAAATTCGTCCTACCAGATTAATGACAGTAGAGGTCAGTTGAATGATGTCATTAATATTATTTACTTGTTTGATACTCGTCTTTAAATTTTCGACCTCCTCATTAGCTGCTTTGATTAACTGCCCGTACAAATGGTTATTTCGATCCAATTGTCGTTTAAGGATTTCAAAATAGGCATCGCGCAATACATCGTACTCAGATTCTAACTTCTGTACAACTTCCTGACCTCCGTTTGCAAACGCAAGTTCCAGAATAGCCGCCCGGTTGGCACTGAATTCTCCAATTGCCCCTGCCAATGCTATCTTTAATAGTTCTTCTCTATCGTTATTCATCTTTCAGTAAATTTTCTATTTCTTTCAAAGCCTGTAGTATGTCAGATACTTTTACTTTCTTCTCGGCCAATTTCTCATGCGCTCTACTCAACTCCTGCAACATTTCCCCAACATCATTCAGTTGTTCTACAAGTTCCTTTTTCTGAGTTACTAGTTGTTCTCTTTGTTCCAACCGGTAAAATAAAATAATGACAGCATCTTCCGTAAAAGGAAAATGATGTAGATCCAGAATTTTCTTCGCATCATATTGTTCCGATTTAACCGTATTTAATTCGGCTATATAATCGTCATAAACACGATCCAGGTATGCATTCCACACTGCTTTGTCTTTTTCCCACAGAACATGGTACACTTCCGTTAAATGATGGAAAGCCAGACTATGCTCTTTTATCTTTTTTGCCTGAGAAGCCTGTGTAATCATTTTTAACACCTCCCCTAATTTGGAAGAAGCCTCTTCCGGTAAATCAGGAAGTTGTTCTATTGCATTATAACTCTCTTGCAATGCACCTCCTAACTCTTCCGTTTTTTCACTTAATTTTTTATCTGTCAACCGATCGAAATAATCATATGCTATAAGAAGTTGTCGGTAGGCGCTGATCCTTTTCTCTATTTGCTCCGAAAAATCCTGTGGTCTTGTATCCGGAATTGTCATGGATTCGGGATTCGGATTCGTTAAAATTTTAATCCGATCCCGTTGCGCTTTTTCTATTTCCGATTGTTTATTCAACAATTGATACAATTCTATTGCACGTTGTGAGACTTCTTCCCCTTTTTGGGCAGTTTCGCTGCCCAACTCAGCGACCTTGGCTGATCCGCAAGACACGAAAAATAAAAAAACAGTGATCTTAATTACATATTTCATTTGGTTTGGTATTAAAAAAGCAGCTTGTTTCATTCCTTATTCACCTCGAATATAATGAATTAAAATAACCTCCCGACAAAAGATCAGAACCGAAAAATAAAAGTTAACAATCAAATTTTTTGAACTGTATTTGAGTCAAATCCCCCGTATTTATCAGATTATTTCTACTCTTTGTAACTAAAGTACCATTCGAACTCGTTCTTCTCTGTTAACTTTGTACGCTTATTATTATTTACACTAAAATTTCCATGACATGAAAAAGCTCGTTGCTATCACCGTATTTTTTCAAATAGCACTCTTCTCTACTGCACAACAAACCGATTGGGGCGCCTGGGTAAGCTACGTTCAGGGAGTCAATCTACCAAAAAACTTCACACTACACAATGAGATTCAATACCGTGCATGGGACTTTCGGGGAAGTCTGGAACAACTAATGATACGAAATGGCGTGGGGTATAACCTGACACCCAATAATGATAATGTTCTCCTCGGGTATGGTTACATTCTTTCGGGCATACAACCAACGGACTCCACGCATGATAAAACACGTTCACATGAACACCGGTTGTATCAACAATACAACCACAAACATAAACTGGGGAGGATAGCTCTCAGTCACCGTTATCGTTTTGAAGAACGTTTCCTGAAAGATGATTTCAAATTCCGTATCCGTTATTTTCTGGGAGTTACAATTCCGTTCAACAAAAAAACAATTGTAAAAAACACTGTTTATCTCAGTCTGTACAATGAAATTTTTATTAATACAAAAGGAACCGTTTTTGACCGGAATCGTTTATATGGAGCGTTGGGATATTCTATAACCGATCGCGTGAAGATTGAAGCAGGAGCTATGGCACAGATTTATCAAACTGATCACCGCCCACAATTTCAAATATCGGTATTTACAAACTGGAATTAATTATCTTGTGTGATATTAATCACTGTGAAGGGGTTACAATAACGCGAAATTTGCATCATCAAAACACAGTTTAACCAAAAAAGATTCTGACGATGAATAAAATCGCAAACACACTAAAACAATACATGCCAATCTTTGACTGGCTGCCTAATTACAACAAATCGAATCTCTCCGGTGATCTTTCTGCAGGTCTGACAGTAGGAATTATGTTGATTCCTCAGGGAATGGCTTATGCAATGCTGGCGGGTTTGGATCCTATTCACGGTCTGTATGCCGTTACTGTTCCCTTATTACTTTATGCGATTTTCGGAACATCACGTCAGCTTGCTGTAGGTCCCGTCGCTATGGTTTCTCTGTTGACTGCCTCCAGTATTAGTACACTCAATCCATCTTCGCCTGAAGAATATCTGATGCTGGCACTTACACTCGCTTTTCTTGTCGGGCTGATCCAGTTTGCACTCGGGTTATTCCGATTTGGTTTCGTGGTGAATTTTCTTTCCCACCCGGTTATCAACGGTTTTACATCTGCCGCAGCCATCATTATCGGTTTGAGTCAGGTAAAACACCTTTTCCGGATTAAACTACCGCGAACCGAACACATTCAGGATACGGTTGTTGCCATCGCCCAGAATATCAGTGATATTCATTGGATTACCTTTGGAATAGGTGTCGTGGGTATTATCATTATCAAGTATGGTAAAAAAATACATAAAAGTCTTCCTACTCCTTTGATTGCTGTTGTATTCGGAATTTTAGCTGTTACCTTTTTAAACCTGACGGAATCAGGCGTTAAAGTCTTAGGAGATGTACCTTCCGGATTACCGACTCTTTCGTCTCCTTCTTTTGATATGTCCGTTTGGAGTACTCTGCTTCCGATTGCACTGACAATTTCATTGGTTGGTTTCGCAGAAAGTTATGCTGTAGCTAAAACCATTCATGGAAAACACAAAAACTATAAACTGGATGCGAACCAGGAACTAATCGGTTTGGGGATGGCGAATTTCGGAGCTGCGTTTTTCAAAGGCTACCCGGTAACAGGTGGATTTTCACGTACTGCCGTAAATGATCAGGCAGGAGCAAAAACAGCCCTTGCTTCCATCATTAGTGTCGTTCTGATTGTTCTTACCCTTCTTTTCTTCACCGGTTTATTCTATAATTTGCCAAATGCAATCCTGGCTGCTGTTGTATTGGTAGCCGTATCAGGACTTATTGATTTTAAAACTCCGAAAACACTCTGGAAAAATGACAAGATGGATTTCCTGATGTTGATAGCTACTTTCGTTGCAACACTAACACTGGGGATTGAAACCGGAATTATTTCAGGGATGATTCTTTCCCTACTGGCTGTTATTTATAAAGCTTCCCGTCCTCATATCGCTATTCTGGCAAAAGTCCCTGGAACGAAATATTACCGAAATGTAGAGCGATTTACGAATCTTGAAAAACGGGATGATGTTGTTATTGTACGAATTGATGGGCCCATCTATTTCGCCAACGTTGATTTTATCAAGAAAAAAATAGATCGTCTTGTCCTTTCCAAAAAGAATACACTTAAGACAATTGTCCTGAATATGGAGAGTGTTACGTCTCTTGACAGTTCAGGAGCTCATGAGTTGGACGAATGGATACGCATGTGGAAGACAGCAGGACTCAATACTTCTATTTCGGGAACAAGAGGTCCTATACGAGATATTCTTCACACCTGGGGTATTATTCACAGTATTGGAGTCGATCACGTTTTTACGGATGACGCAACAGCTGTTGATTTCTTTGATAATAAAATCAATCCGGAAAGTATACAGGAACTGAGTCCGTATGCACTCCAAAGCGAAAAGAAATTTGACGAATCGTCCACCGGACACTAAAATAAGCAAATGATACAAGAAGGCAGCTCAGGTTGCCTTCTTACTTTTTCCCTTCCTTTATAATCGCTTCAACAGCTTTTCTCACCGAACCAAACTCTTCCAGCATTTGAGCAGCATACGCATACGTCGCACCCGTTTCCGAAACAATCATTCTTGCCCCGCGATCTACTAACTTATTGTTGGAAAGCTGCATATCCACCATTTTGTTTCCTTTTACCCGCCCCAGCTTAATCATCAAAGTAGTGGAAATCATATTCAGCACTAATTTCTGGGCGGTTCCTGATTTCATCCGGGTACTTCCGGTTACAAACTCAGGTCCAACAACTGGAACCATGGGAAAACCTGCCAGTTCTGCCAGTTTACTCCCCGGATTACAGGTAATTCCTCCGGTAACAGCTCCTATTTCATTTGCTTTTTCAATTCCTCCCAAAACATAGGGTGTAGAACCAGAAGCTGCTATTCCAACCAACACATCATCAGCAGAAAAGTTATAGACGGCCAGATCTTTCCAGGCCTGAGTAGTATCATCTTCGGCAAACTCAACTGCTTTTCGAATCGCTGCATCTCCCCCGGCAATAATCCCCACCACCAGTCCGTGCGGAACTCCAAACGTCGGCGGACATTCAGAAGCATCTACGATCCCTAATCGTCCGCTTGTTCCAGCTCCGATGTAGAACAATCTGCCTCCGGTCTCCATTTTTTCCAGTGCTGCCGTTATGAACTCTTCTATGAAAGGGATCTGTTCGGCAACTGCCTGATGAACTTTAGCATCTTCCGAATTAATTCCGGTCAGTAATTCATTTATGGATTGATTTTCAAGGTTGTCGTGTAAACTATCAGATTCTGTAATGCGCATCGTTTGTTCTTTTGTGGTAAAAATATTAAAATACTTCTCAATTCACAGTTCCTTTCTTCAAACAAAGATTATTCGTCTATTCTCATTCGCTTTTTTCAATTTTCTCTACCTTTAAAGCTCATTACAGAAGTTATGGAGGAAAAACGTGCATCAGAATTGGTTTTGTCAGAGGGAAAAGTATATCACCTGGATCTGGGTCCGGAGCAAATCAGTGATACGATTATTCTCGTAGGGGATCAATTTCGCGTGGAACTGGTATCTTCTTTCTTTGATACAATAGAACACCAGATACAAAAACGGGAATTTATCTGTCATACGGGAACCTATAACGGTAAACGTCTGTCCGTTCTATCGACCGGAATTGGTACAGACAATATAGATATTGTCCTCAATGAACTCGACGCCGTAGTCAATATTGACCTTGAAAAAAGGAAAGAAAAAACGGAAAAAAAATCGCTTAACTTTATCCGTATCGGAACGTGTGGAGCTTTACAGGCGAATGTTCCTATCGGAAGTTATATTCTTTCAGAAGGTGCTGTAGGACTGGATAACGTAGCTCATTTTTATAATATTCCTTTTTCTGAGGCGGAAAACAGTTTTCGGGAAGCATTGGAAAAACATATCAGCTTACCGGATTCCATCCGTCCTTACTTTTGTGCATCAGATGAAGTGCTTACAAAAAGTATCGAAGATCATCCGAAAATCAAACGGGGAATTACTGTTACTGCTAGTGGTTTTTACGGCCCTCAGGGAAGACAATTACGTTTACCACTCCGAACGCCTGACCTCAACGAACGCCTGATGAATTTCCAACATGAAGGAAAACATATTGTCAACTTCGAAATGGAAAGTTCAGCCCTTTTTGCGCTTTCAAAAGCTCTTGGACACAGAGCCACAACTGTTTGTTTAGCCATTGCCAATCGTCCGAATGGAGACTTCCTGAGTGAATACCATACCGAAATGAAGGAACTAATTGGTTTTGTATTGGGGAAAATCTGATTCATTCAGGTTAAAAGCACCCCGAATAGTTCTTTTTCAAGTTACCTTGCTTTCATTTATATAATTACAAGATAGGAAAATATCATTCACCATTCTACCAGAAAAGTTTATACTGCTTTTTTGGAACTATTTTTGCTTTCATACGAATAAGACAAACAGATGAAACATTTTCTGAGTATACTTATCATATGCTGGACATTCACCGGGTTCTCTCAATTTTCCATTGACGGCACGTGGAAAGGAATTCTTTTCACAGAAGGACAAGCGTATTCAAGCGGAAGTGTACTTTGGCTGAAACTTACTGCATCAGGAGAAAAGATGAACGGAAGTTCCCGAAACGAAGTGTTTGACACTGACTTTTACGCTCTAAAAAAAATCAGGGGTTCTAACAAAGGCGGACAAATTCATCTGGAAGAGTTTGTCACAACGAAAAAAAAAGCAACAACCACATTTAACTTTTGCCGATTAAAATTTGATCTGCATTACAATGAAATTACCGGTTACCTCGAAGGAACATATACATCAAGTGATTGCAGGCATTTTACGGGAAAAGTCATCCTGATAAAAACCCGGGACGATTTTTCGGAAACAGATATTCCCAGCCTGACACATGCCTGGGCAAAAATGTTGATTGACGACCTGATGAAAGGGAAAAAAGCTCCACACATCCGTGAGCTGGAACGTAAGAATTTCAAATTCACGCCCATCTATTTTGATTATGATGAAGCCGAAATTCGTCCCGAATATCATGAATATCTAAAAAAAATGGCAGCTATCGTACTGGATCACTCAGACCTGCGTATTCAGGTTACCGGTCATACGGACGGTGACGGAAGCGATGCCTACAATATGAATTTATCCGAGAGACGAGCAAAAGCTATTAAAGATTTTTTTGTCAATCAAGGACTCAGAGAAGACCGGGTACGTATTGATTTTAAAGGAAAACGCTCTCCTATTGCACCCAATTCAACCCGGGAAGGAATGCAACTCAATCGTCGTGTTGACTTTGCTTTTATCTAATGTGATTCCATAAAAGATTGAAGAATCAGTACGGCACTGATTTCATCCACCAGTTCTTTTCTTCTCCGGTCCTTCTTTTTCAACCCCATTTGCAACATACTTTGTGATGCCATTTTTGACGTAAACCGCTCATCTTCTAGATGAACAGGAACGTCCGGGAATTTTTTCTTAAACTTCTCTACAAAATTGTGCACCAGTTCAGTAGCATGTGTTGGTTCGTCATTCAGACGACGGGGCTCCCCGACAACCAGAGCTTCCACCTTGTACTTTGTCAGGTAATCCGACAGAAAATCAAATAAATCAGTTGTCAGAACAGTTCCAACTCCGCTGGCAATAATCTGCGAATCATCTGTTGCGGCAACTCCTGTCCGCTTCATTCCGTAATCCAGTGCTAGTAATCGTGGCATACCCTACAAAAGTACGTATTTTGTATATGGATTTACAAAATCGAATCTCTGAAAATCACAACTGAAAAATAAAATGTATTTTTAGCTATAAGCATTGCCTTAAATCATTAAAAGAAATACAAGCTAAATGTTACTTTTTCTTGAATTACTCTATATCGTATTGATCTTATTCATCTGTACGAAAATACTGTTAGATACTTCATCTTCAGTAAAGGCTTCCGCTTACATTATCCTGGTTATTCTTGTTCCTGTTGTCGGAATCATTATTTATTTGTCTGTCGGATTAAATTACCGGAAGAATATTCTATACTCGAAAAAAATAATTCGCAATGAGCAGCAGGCAGCTCTCCTGTATCAGGAGATCAAAGAATACCGTGAAATTAACACTCCTCCTTTTCACAACAAATATCCGCGTTTCGAAGGATTGACAGAATTGCTTTTCAAAAACGATCAAAGTCTCCTAACTCAGCACAATGAAGTACAATTACTTATTAACGGAGAAGAAAAATTTCCGGAACTTATCCGTTGCCTGAAAGCAGCTCAATCACATATCCACCTTGAATATTATATTTATGAGAATGATACCATTGGCAATCAGATTGCCGATATTCTGATCGAAAAAGCCCGGCAGGGTATAGAAGTACGCTTTATTTACGACGATTTCGGAAGTAGTGATATACGTAAAAATATTGTTCCCCGTTTGCGGAAAAACGGTGTAGAGGCCTATCCGTTTTATAAAATCCGTTTCATTTTTCTTGCCAACCGGATGAATTATAGAAACCATCGAAAGGTCGTGATTATTGATGGGAAAATTGCATTTATCGGGGGAATCAATATCAGTGATAAATATATTAATTCTACTGATCAATCTAAATTCTGGAGGGATACCCATGTCAAAATTACCGGAGAATCCGTACTTCAGTTACAACACCATTTTATTGCAGACTGGAATTTCTGTACAGGAAAATCGCTTCAGGTAAGCTCCGATTACTTTGTCCCTTTCAATGAATCACTTCCCGGAAAGACCTGGGTTCAGATCACGGCTTCGGGACCTGACTCCAAACATCCCGGAATCCTCTATAGTCTACTCCAAATTATTTACCTTGCTGAGAAAGAACTATTGATCACAACTCCTTATTTTATTCCCGGGCAGGAGTTCATCCGCGCTTTATTGATGGCAGCTTTGCGCGGAGTAAAAATCATATTACTTGTTCCCTATCATTCTGATTCCCGGATTGTAAATGCTGTTGCCAAATCCCATTACGAAGAATTGCTGGCAGGAGGCATTCGAATTTTCCGGTATAAGAAAGGGTTCATCCATTCCAAAACGATGGTCTGTGACCGTGAATTATCCGTTGTGGGAACCGCCAACCTCGATCACCGAAGCTTTGATCTTAATTTTGAAGTAAACGCACTCATCTTTGATCAACAATTTACCCAAAAGCTTGTCGAGGCATTCGAAAACGATCTGACCGCTGCGGATGAAATTGATTATACACAATGGAAAAACAGACCCTATGGCCGAAAAGTAGCTGAAAAATTCTTCGGGTTGATCTCTCCCCTGTTATAAAATATTCCGGTTAGATTTTACTTTCCCTCTTTCCAGTTTCCTTTGAAATTGGGAACAATCTAGTATATTTGGGGTTCAATTGAAGTAGAATACTATGCGTACAATTATAGAGAAAGCCTGGGAAGACCGTTCCCTTTTATCCGAGAAAGAAACAATTGCAGCTATTGAACACGTAATTGAAGAAATCGACAAGGGACGAATCCGTGTTGCAGAACCGGACGGAAACGGAGGCTGGATTGTAAACGAATGGGTCAAGAAAGCCGTTGTCATGTATTTCCCTATTCGCAAGATGGAAACGATCGAAGTGGGACCTTTCGAGTTTCATGACAAGATGAAACTAAAGACCAATTACAAAGAATTAGGTGTACGTGTTGTTCCTCATGCAGTTGCACGTTACGGTGCTTTTGTTGCTCCCGGTGTAATTATGATGCCATCCTATGTTAATATCGGCGCATTTGTTGACGAAGGAACCATGGTAGATACATGGGCTACTGTCGGATCATGCGCACAAATCGGAAAGAATGTTCACCTTTCAGGAGGTGTGGGAATCGGAGGTGTTCTTGAGCCTTTACAGGCTGCTCCGGTTATTATAGAGGATAATGCGTTTATTGGTTCGCGTTGTATCGTTGTCGAAGGCGTTCGCGTTGAAAAAGAAGCCGTACTCGGAGCTAATGTTGTGTTGACTAAATCGACAAAGATCATAGACGTAACCGGAAACGAACCGGTTGAAATGAAAGGCATTGTTCCCGCCAGAAGTGTTGTAATTCCGGGAAGTTACACCAAAGATTTTCCGGCAGGAAGTTATCAGGTTCCCTGTGCTTTGATTATCGGAAAACGAAAAGAAAGCACGGATCTGAAAACTTCGCTTAATGATGCGCTTCGCGAACATAATGTAGCTGTTTAATTCGTAACGGCATGAGTAATTTTTCAGAAAAAGTAGTCTGGATAACCGGAGCTTCTTCCGGGATCGGTTTGGCTTTGGCACGTGCTTGCGCTGAAAGAGGTGCTTTTCTTGTGCTCTCCGCACGTTCTATGGAAACACTCGAAGAAGTAAGACTCAGTCTACCAGAACCGGACAGGCATATTTCTCTTCCGCTGGATCTTGAAGATCAGAGTAATTACACCGATCTTGTTTCTCAGGTTGTATCCAGATATAAACGAATTGATATTCTCATTAATAACGGTGGTATCAGCCAACGTGGAGAAGCCGGAGAAACTCCTCTTGATGTAGATCGGAAAATAATGGAAATCAATTATTTTGGAACAATCACATTGACCAAAGCTGTTCTTCCAGTACTCCGCAAACAAAAATCGGGACACATCGTAACGATTTCAAGTATTGCCGGAAAATTTGGTTTTTATCTGCGTTCAGCTTATGCTGCTTCCAAGCATGCGCTTCAGGGTTTTTTCGAAAGTCTGTTACTGGAAGAAGCCCAAAACAATATAAGGGTAACATTAGTCTATCCCGGTAAAATTAATACCCCTATTTCGACCCGTGCCTTAAATGCTGATGGACAAGCGCACGGAGTAATGGATCACAATCAGGAAACGGGAATGCCAGCCGAAGAATGTGCCCGTCGCATTCTGAATGCTGTAGAAAAGAATAAGATTGAAATTCTCGTAGGGAATAAAGAAATTAAAGCGGTAACACTCAAACGATTTTTCCCAAAACTTTTCTGGAAAATAATCCGCAATCAAAAAGCAACCTGATACGCCTTTTAAACTTTTTAGTGTGTTAAGTATTTGTTAAGATTCTCTTCTTTTCACGCCACCTTTACAGCAGGTCACCCCTGATTACCAGTTACTCTGTATTTACTCCACTTCAATCAATAGAAGACCACCATCACTACATATAGTTACCCGGGTGACTTTTGTCACCCTCCAACCCTTTTACTATCACTACCTTTGCGTCGAAAATTAATTTAATATGACCAAAAAAATCATCTTTTCATTACTTTCTGCGCTTGTTTTTCTTGTAAATTCTGCGCAGGCACAATGTACTCTTGAAGCAGTTATTCCCTCTACGGACGGATATAATGTGCATGTTGAAATGAGACTGGAACAACTTATTAAGCCTTCCGCATGTCCTAATGGTTACAATTTTAATATCCGTTACTCTTATGACATTTGGTTTTCAGGCAGCAACATTCCTTCCGGTTTATGGACGCTTCAGGGAAATATCATTTGCGGACAATACAATGACAACTTCCTTGATTTACCCAATTCAGGTGGTTCAGGAGCAACTATTTCCGGAGGAAATTCATGGAGAGATATTGCTGATTGTGAGACGGCAACCGTAAGTTCTTTACTTTGTAATCGTGTTGACCTTACTATTCAGGGACCCGGTATTTCATATCGTACCATTCCTTTGGAGTGTGCTATTTCTCTTCCTATTGAACTGGTTGACTTTGATGCCGCACCGGGTACAGACAATGTAGTATTATCCTGGCGAACCGCTACGGAATCCAACAACAGTCGTTTTGACATCGAAAAATCAACAGATGGAGATAACTGGACAGTAATCGGAACACTGGAAGGAGCAGGAACCAAGAATACTCCTACAAATTATTCCTGGATTGACTATTCCAGAACTTCATCGTCCACTGTTTATTACCGTTTGAAGCAAACGGATTACGACGGTCAATTCAGTTATTCATGGATTCGGTCTACGACAGTTGCCACTCCGGAATTCTCCGTTTACCCCAATCCAACAAAAGGAATGGTTTCGGTTTCCTCTGAATCAGCGGTTTCCGTTGACGATATTCGTGTACTTGATGCACACGGAAGAACGATTCCGGTAGAACTCATCAGTGAAAGTGAGAATCGGGTAAAACTGGATTTATCAACTGCTCAACCCGGTATTTACTTCTTACAGTACGATACCAACACGTATAAAATTATCCGCGAATAGATCAGATCTCGTCGATTACAAAATCAGTACGACGGTTTTTAGCTCTGTTCGATTCCGAGTCATTCGGTACACGAGGTTTTGTTTCTCCGTATCCCTTCGATTTAAGACGGGATGCGGAGATTCCCAATGAAACGAGGTAATCTTTTACACCTTTGGCACGTTGATCCGACAGCTCCATGTTCTTAGTATCATCACCTACATCATCCGTATGCCCCTGAATGGATACTTTTATTCCCGGGTTTTCTTTCAGAAAGCGTGAAAACTGACGCAGGATAAATTTCGAGTGGTTATTCAATTCAGCCGAATTAGTTGCATACAAAATATCATTGATGGTATACGGTACACCTACCTCTATCTTACGCACTTCCATATCTGTTTCCTTAATATAAGTAGAACTGGCAACATCTTCTTTGCGAATAAGTTTCGAATCAAACGCATGCCCTTCTTTTTTCACGGTAACCATCACATCTTCTGGTTGGTCTTCATCGACGTGAATGATCGCTGCATATTTTCCGTCATCTCCGTTCACTTTTACCTGCTCAACACGATCGGAATTGGCATACGTAATCTCTATTGTAGCATCTTTCACAGGTTCTCCGTCAGCTTTCTTTAACTCTCCTTTTACCAAAACCACAGGTTTCGGACGTGCTTCTTTGTACAACTCAAAGGTGTAGATATTCCAAACACCACCGTAACGACTTGAGAAATATGCATCTTTCCCGTCTGTTGAAACGAAAAGTCCGATTTCATCTTCTTCCGAATTAATCGGGAAACCGATATTCTTAGGTTTTCCCCATTTTCCGTTTTCATCCATTTGCGTGTAGAAAATATCCAATCCTCCGACACCGTTTCTCAAATCACCGGATTCGGACACAAAATAAAGTGTCTGACTATCCTGGTGCAGAAAAGGGGATTTATCTTTTCCGGGAGTATTGATTTCGTCCAATGGCACAGACAATCCCCAGGAACCATCCGCACTTCTGCGCGCAACGAAAATATCGTCTTTTTGTGTATTCGGACGCACTGCTGTATAGTACAATGTGTTTCCATCTGCCGAAAGAGAAGGTTGTCCTTCCCAACCATCTTTTGTATTGATATTGGTTCCCATATTCTCCAGCGGAGTCCAGGTAAAATCATATCCCTCTCCCCTTTCGTATCGGGTAATGTATAGATCACAGTTGTTGTAATCCTGTCCCATCACCCGCTCATATTTACAGGCACAGATGATCATTTCCTTATTATCAACAGACACGGTAGCTGCTCCGTAATTGTTAAATGTCCCGTCATTAAACGGTAAAGGCAAGGGCTGCCCTCCGTCAAAATCGTTTGTAACATCCATACGTTTTGACATGGTAAATTCTTCCAGAATACGTCCTTTTAAGTCCCCTTTACTACTCCGGTCAACACGACGTGTATAAAATATGAGTTCGTTATCCGGTGAGATCATCGGGAAAAATTCATCTCTTGACGTGGAAACATTTTTTACCATTTTCGGTTCAAAGGGTACTTTGTTGGAAAGTAGATCCACTTCTTTTTTCGTGTCTCCTATGATTTTTTGTACCTCCTGCTTTTTCTGTGCAAAATCCCTCGGAATACGCCAATCATCACGGCTCTCAAAATCCAGAAACTTTCTGAAATAGGTATTCGCTGTCACCTTATCCTGCTGCATGTAGTAAATTCCTCCCAGATAATAATACATATCTGCGTGGTAATCATCGCATAATTCAGTTGTTCTGCGGAATAATTCTTTTGCTTTGTTCATCAGACGATCCCCCAAAGAAGGGTCATACGAAGAGTTGTACGCCTTTTGGGCTTCTTCAAATGAAACCATGGCGTATTCAAAAAAGACCATAGCATTATCCGGTGCAGCATCCTGAGCTTCCTGAAATAATTTATAGCGTTCCGGCGCAGCTGTGCTCTTGGCTTTGTCCAGTATTTTGAGTACTTTTTTCTCCGGTGCGATGCAGGATTCGTCTTCTTCCTGTGAAAATCCGGACAGGGAAATGGTGGTTATTAACAGAAAAATGGGAAGGTATCTATTTTTCATTTGTCTATTTTTTATTTGCTGAAAACGAACACTCTCTCTTTTCAGCTCATTTCATGTTTTTGTACTTTGTTTCAGTTCGGGGCGTTACTTTCGCCAATTAATATTAACGTAATCCGCAACAAAATGTTACATGGAAAACAATGGATAATAATGAGAAGTTAAAGAATTTTTTTCTAGTGTTCGCCAGAGTACTTCCAGCTACTTTTTAGGAAGAAAAATAACAACAAATTTACTGCATTAAAAATGAATAGAGTAGTAAATCTCAAATATGAATGGTAAGTTGGTTTAACTCTTGTTCCGGATTATAGTTGGTTAGCAAAGAATAAGGAGGTAGATTACAGAAAATAAGATACAACCTTAATCTTCTTTTATAAAGGCTGTAAAGTCCGACCAGTCTTCGACACGAAACACTCGTATATCACGAACGGAATTTTTAAACCAGGGCGTATTTTTCAAGGCATTAACAGCTCTCAAAAGAACTGACATGTCATTATTAGTAGACAAATACACACTTCCCTGTCCACGATAAAAATCAAATTTCTCTAAAATAGTTGCAATTTCAAAATAAGCATTATTGTAAGGATCACCATAATTATCCTTTAAGTCAGAAATAAGCATATCAAAACTAATAGCAAACATCTCTAACTCTTTTTGAAATATTTT